>JAAHIC010001099.1 GCA_010671965.1 Leptolyngbya sp. SIO4C5 | reverse complement strand
GGTCGCCAAGAAGATTGTAACTGCTTGGAACAATCTTCTTGGCGACCATCAGGCAAAACAGTACGGCAGAGTTTGGCCCCTTCTAGCTCGTGTCCTTGCAGCTCGGCCCATCTCAACTCTGCATCTGTTAAGTCAGCTCCCCAAAATGCTGCTTTCCATAGCTCAGCCGCCCGCAGCGAGGCTCCCGTCAAATTTGCTTCCTGCAAACTGGCCCCGGTGAGAATAGCATCTCGTAGATTCGCTTTGTGCAGATTGACGCCACGCAGGTTAACGCCTTTCAGATTTGCTTTTTGCAAGTCGGCTCCCCTCAAATTGGCACCTCTAAAATCCACTCTTTGCAGGTTAGCGCCGCAAAGAATAACGCCTTGCAAATTTGCGCCTTGCAAATCGGCTTCAGGCAGTTCAATCTGGGCCAAGTTAGCCCCAGGGGCATCCAATCCTCGCAAAGAGATACCGTCGTGATGCAGATCTTGTAAGGCTCGCTGCCGCGCATAGCTAGTAGAAACTTTGGCCGCCGCTGCACTATCAATTACACGCCATGCCTCGTAATGCTTTTGAGCTTTGCGATCGGGAGCACCTTTGAAATACAGAATAACCGCCGCTACGATTGCAATCGATTCAGCTTCAGAGAAGAGAATTTGTAGAGCTTCGCGAGAAAATATAGTCTGAATAGAATCGACAGGAATTTCATTGACCCAAAGGGCGAGAACTGCCAGACATACAACTGAAATAGTAACTGCTAACCAAGCTGGAATTGTTTGAATACATTTTTCAAGGTGATGATGTGCTTTGAAGGGCTTCCATCTCATAGGGAAACTGGCCTCTGGCTGTTGCCACGGTTGCAAGAGAATCCGCTAATAGAGAAACATTGCTGCATTGCTTGTATCGTGCTCAGTTTTTCAGAGATAAAAAGCTAGCAAAGGCCGGATGAATGCAAAAGTGCTGGATGTTCTCTAGGTTAATAGTCGGAATTTCATAATGGCCCAAGTAAGCGTTGGCATTGCAGGGTTGCTTTTGAGCAGCTTTTGGAATAGCGGCCTTGAGAAAACCGATGTGCCATAAAATTTTCTTAAGTTCTAAGTAGTCCATATTGATTACCCAAATAGCCTGATCGACATCGACATCACCGCAGACAATCGCCAGTATAAATAAATCAAGTTCATCTTTCGAGAAGTAGATACATTTGCCGCGAAATACTTCAAATAGATCAAGCAGATAAGGATACTGAAAGCGATACTCTGCTGCTAAATCCTTGATTTTTTGCTCAGAGTACATTTCCTCCGCGGCTAAAATCGCTGGTTCGGTCACCTTATTACCCTTGACGTGGCGTTCTAGACAAAGCTTACAAAACTGTAGTAATTCTCTCA
>JAAHIC010001098.1 GCA_010671965.1 Leptolyngbya sp. SIO4C5 | reverse complement strand
CACCGGTATGACCTTCGAGCAGTTTCAAACCGGTGATGAACTGCTCCGCCAGATTGATGTGGTTGAGGATATCTTGCAAGTAATCGCGAATGTCCCGCTCTGTCATAGATAGATGACCTCTTGCAGAATGCGATCGCCAAGGTGGGGTTTGAGGGCATCTTTCATGACCAAATCCACTTTTTTGCCCAGCGCCTCGCTAATTTGATTTTCGAGTTCGCAGAAGGTAAATAGACCAAAGCGAAAGTTGGGATCAAATTCGACTAATACATCCACATCACTCTCCGGGGTTTGTTCGCCGCGCACGTAGGAACCAAAAATCCCCAGGCGAATCACACGGTAGCGCTGATGGAGATCCGGCTTAATGTCATGAAGTTTCGATTTGATAATATCCAGAGATTCCATGATGTTGAGAACAGGTGGGCTGGGCGGCATAGACAGTGAAATTATGACTTGCGACGTTTACCTTTCTTCTTAGGAGGATCCCAGATTTGAACCGCTTCAAGGGTGAGCCCCATCTGACGGGCTTCGTCGTCGATGAAGCCAGCGTAGTAGTCGCCCATTTTGAGACCGTAGTCGGGGTCGAGGTCGTTATGCCATTGCTTGAGCCAGGGCAGCAGCTCTAGCAATCCACCGAGCAGGGGCACTAGACGCGGGTCATCGCGGCCTCCGAAGCGTTCTTGCACATCAATGTAATAGGCGCTGATGGCTTGGGCGAGTTGCAGGTGGTCGTAGCCGGCCCAGGCGATGACGGGTTGCCCGTCGGGGCCTTCGCAGTGGGGGAAGCTGACCCAGCGCTCTTTGGGGACGTCGAGTTTACCGCGCAGTTTCCAGTAGTGGGTTTTGAGGAAGTCACTGGTTTTGTATTTGGGGGGCACGGGGATGTCGCCGACCTGCTCGGTTTTGAGGCGGGCGGCGGTGGTGCTGTCGAGGTGGTCGGGATGGTCTTTGGGGAGTTGGGTGCGGGCGTCGATCGCGTCTTCTTGACGCTGGAGTTGCCAAGTGTGCTCCCAGTCTTGGCGTTTGCGGAGGCCGGAGGGTTTGTAGCGCAGGATGGGGATCAGGGGTACGGATTCGGCTTCGACCAGGGTGTTGACGAGTTTGAGTACGTCGAAGGCGGCATCATGGGTGTAGAGTTCGCCCACTTGCAGGAAGTCGGGATCTTGGCGGGCAATGTCGGCGAGTTTGGCGGTGGAAATGAGGGCAGGTTCGGGGATTTGGGCGTTGACTTCTCCGGCGTCGTTCATGCGGCCATCAAAGTCAAAGTAGCTTTCTAAGCGATTCAGTAGCCAGGTTCGCAAAGCCCGCTCCAACTGCAATTCCCAAGATTCAGTCTGCCAGCGGCGTTTATGTTGAAACTGTTCCAGCAGA
>JAAHIC010001097.1 GCA_010671965.1 Leptolyngbya sp. SIO4C5 | reverse complement strand
GGAATATGCTCAGCCCTTGCAGAAGCCAATTGCTCTTTGGCCCTGTAGCCAAACTCTGACGGGCGGGGCGGCACGTGAAGGCATAGATGCCCTGCGCTTGGATAGTCTCTCGACAGCAATCTAATACTGTTATTGTTGAGCCAATAGATGACTTAACTGGCACATGGACGAGATGGTTTGAGTCGGTTGATTGCATAGAGGCTGCGTCAACTAGCTCGACCACTAACTACCAGCAGCATTTATTAGTCAAGTATCAACAGCAGGGTCTTGAGCTGTGATTCTTTGCGATGCTGGCGTCCTGCTTTGCTTAGTGGATCGTACTCAGCCTCAACATAAAGCATACCGAGGTAAAGTGATTCAGCTTTCCTCTCCTTTTTGAAAAAGAAATCACGATATCCTCGGAAGATCCTGAGGAGTTTTTGGAAACTGAAGCTTTAAAGCTACAAGATACATCCCAAATAATTGAAGATGTCGAGCAAAGTCTTGAAGAAAAACTAGATATTCTAAAAATTCAGTCTCTAATTAATCTGATGATGATTGATGGTCAGATTGAATCAGAAGAGCAAGAATACATCGGCTTAATTGTCGAAGGTGCCGAAATCAATGATCACATCAAAATGGACTTGATTGAGGCTATCACAGGTAAAACCAAATTCAAAATTGATTATTCTGAATTTGCAAATTCGCCAGATGAGAAAATAAGTCTTTTGGTTGATATGATAGCCCTTGCTAAACGAGACGGAGAATTTCACATTGCTGAAAAGCTTCTTGTCAAGCAAGTTGGCAAAATTTTTGATTTTTCAACAGATGAGATTGAAGAAGTAATGGCGAGCTAAAAAATAGCGCGATCGCTAACTTCGCAGCAGATCGCCTATCTTATAAGAGCCATCATGATGCATCGTTTTTTCTGTTAAGAATAGCGATCGCTTTAATTGACTTGCAGCCTGCGATTCTAATTAGTTAGATATTTTTTAAGAATAGGGATAAGTTCGTGTAAATCATAGGTTATCGTATCCCACAAAATGTCTAAATCGATTTCAAAATAAGCATGAACAATGCGATTGCGCATACCTATTATTTTCCTCCAAGGTATCTCTGGAATTTGCTTTTGCCGTTCTTGAGAGACTTTGGAAGCCGCTTCACCTATAATCTCTAACAATCTAACCAATGCTAAAGACAATATTCGATCTGAATCCAAATCTTCTAGTTTTGCCCTGGGAAAATTCGTTGGCTTCTTGTGCAGCCTCCAGCATGTGACGTAGCCGAGTTGTATCATCAACTTTGGACATACTGAACCATAGCGATATCTAAAACATCTTGCCGAAAATATCGACTTAGCTCTGCTGGCGTTCTCAAGTCAACTGTACGA
>JAAHIC010001096.1 GCA_010671965.1 Leptolyngbya sp. SIO4C5 | reverse complement strand
TTTTGGTGGACGAAGCCCGGACGCCTCTGATTATCTCTGGGCAGGTAGAGCGGCCTAGCGAAAAGTATATCAAGGCGGCTGATGTGGCCCGCGCCTTGCAGAGTGAAGAACACTACGAAGTTGACGAAAAGGCTCGTAACGTCCTGCTGACGGACGAAGGCTTTATTCAGTCGGAGCAGCTACTTAACGTCACCGACCTGTTTGATCCAAAAGATCCTTGGGCGCACTATATTTTCAATGCCATTAAAGCCAAAGAGCTTTTTGTCAAAGACGTCAACTTCGTAGTGTTCTTCACTCTGCAAGGCGCGGGCCACATCAGCCGCCTTGATATACTTTTCGCTAGGCCGCTCTACCTGCCCAGAGATAATCAGAGGCGTCCGGGCTTCGTCCACCAAAATGGAGTCAACTTCGTCAATGATGCAAAAGTTGAAGGGACGCTGCACCACATCGGCGATCGCCGTCGCCATGTTGTCGCGCAGATAGTCAAAGCCAAATTCGCTGTTGGTGCCGTAGGTAATGTCGCAGGCGTAGTTCTTCTTCCGCTCTGAAGGCGGCATACCCTGCTGAATCAGGCCCACGCTCAGCCCTAGAAAACGATGTACCTGCCCCATCCACTCCGCATCACGCCGGGCCAGATAGTCATTGACCGTGACGATGTGAACGCCCTTACCGCTGAGGGCATTTAAATAGGAGGGTAAAGTCGCCACCAGGGTTTTACCTTCCCCCGTTTTCATCTCGGCGATTTGGCCGTCGTGCAGCACCATGCCGCCAATAAGCTGGACATCAAAGTGGCGCATCCCCAGCACTCGCTTACCCGCTTCGCGCACGACCGCAAAGGCTTCAGTGAGTAAATCGTCTAGCGACTCCCCGTTTTCCAATCGCTGCCTAAACTCTACGGTTTTACCCGTCAGCGCTTCATCTGAGAGGCTTTGAATTTCTTCCTCTAGCAGATTAACTTCAACCACATCAGGCTGATAGCGCTTGAGCTTACGGGCATTGGGATCGCCTAAAATTTTTGTCAGCAGCATGTCAGGAAACGGCTTGTATACGGAAACTTTAATAGAATTTTAAATCTCGCTGGCGGCTCAATAAAGTGGGATTAACCTCACCTAGATTGCAGAGTGCAAAGGTCTACAGTATATTTCCCTTCATCCTATCACTAGACTCCGCTGAGCCAGGCTTTAGCGCTGCTAGAGCGCTCAGCGGGATCGCTAATTTGGCGAAAGTTGAAGTCAGCCGCCTGGGGGTGGCAGGCGACGCAGCTACGCAGGGTCGGCGGTTGCTCAAGCTCAACTTGGGGGAACAAGCGCCCTTTCAGATTGCTGATTCTCGTTTCTTCTCGGCTTTGCACCCCCAAGTTGAGCTTGAGC
>JAAHIC010001095.1 GCA_010671965.1 Leptolyngbya sp. SIO4C5 | reverse complement strand
CACGACTTGGTAAGTTACGAGCAGAGAAAATTAGATGTCGGTGATCGAGAATTTCAAGCCGGCATCAGTACCTCCATAATCTGAGCGATAGACCGTCCCTGAGCCAGGAGCCCCTGCGTCATCTCTAGGAGTTGCTTCAAGGCTTCTCGACCCAAGGTGTAGAGCCGTTGACCGATGGTTTGCTCGTGGTTTTGAGCAAAGTCAAACCGTTCCGATGATTGCCCAGAGGCCGGTGTGGCTTGGAGCAACGACTGCGCCACGCAACTCAGACAGAAGTGGCGTTTGACCGCTTCCTCCTTGCGTAGCTGAGCCGACTCAAAGCCGACGACTTGCTTGGCAAACTCATGAAAGGTCTCAATCGGCCAGCGATAACTCCAGGTAGCAAAGGTGCGGGCACTGTCCCAATGCAGCGCATCAGTCAACAAAAATCGCGGGGTATCGCTCAACTCAGCGGTTTCATGCACGATAACGAGCCGTTTCGAGCCATACTTTTTCAACCGCACGGTCTTAGTAAAGGCCCAAATGGCTCGTTTCTGACCATTGCGACAGGTAACCACTTTGGGGCGAAAGCTCTCGCGATGTTCGAGGCGCAGCCGCTGGGCGACCTCATCGACCCGCTGCCACTGCCCTTGCCAGAGAATCAAGCGAGAACTTTCAATCTCGCTCACCCAGTGCTTGCCGGAAGCTTCAATCAATTGCGTCAAGGGTCTAGAGAGCACCCCACAGTCAAAGGCATAGTCTGCTTGCGGAAACTTCCCTTCGGTTTCTAACTGGCGCACGACATCGACGGCGATCTCGGTGCGTTTGCGATAAGCCAGACGATTCTTCTGATAGTGCAGCAGTTCTTCGAGACGCTGATGCACTTGCTCCATTTGCTCGTAACTCTCTTGGGCGGTCATCTCGAGATACGCCAACTCTTCCTTTTGGTAGTTCGGAAACTGCACCTCAATCGCCACCCCATCCACCCGATGCGGATTGGCAATCGCTGCGGTCACTACCGTTTGATACCGACTCCAGCAGTGGTTGACATAATCATAAGCCGCTTTCGCGCCGTAGATTTGCTCGCTGTAAGGATGATGCGCAAATGTCCAATCCAAGCTCAGCACCGCTCGTCCGCGACCCCGATGCGCCGGAGCAACCACCTGACGATGCCGTTGCATCAAGTCCTCGCAATTCCAACCCGCCGACTCAAACACGGCCGCATGCATCGCTCGACGCTTAACGCCCTCGCCCTCGGGCCACACCCACTGGGCGTGGATGCCTTGCAACGTCTTATTTGGACTCAACAATAGACCCGTCAGATAACGACTCACTTGGGTAAAGCCAGCGGTGCGACAGAACACCGCACGATACGGTTGTAAGTGCTTTCGCAG
>JAAHIC010001094.1 GCA_010671965.1 Leptolyngbya sp. SIO4C5 | reverse complement strand
GCAGCTAGAAACCGTGGAAGCAGCTTTGACTCAGTTTCAGGGCACGATTGAGCAGATCCCCCCCAGCTACAGCGCTATTCAGGTGGAAGGCAAACGGCTTTACCGGCAGGCCCGGCAGGGCAAGGCGGTAGAGGTGCCTAAGCGCACCGTGGTCATTCACGAAATCAGGGTTTTGAGCTGGGTGCCTGGAGACTATCCGGAAATTGAAGTGGCGATCGCCTGTGGTCCCGGCACCTATATCCGCGCCCTGGCAAGAGATCTAGGAGAAGCGGTGGGAACCGGAGCCACCCTGGCCAATCTAGTCCGCACCTGGAGCGGTGGATTCGCCCTCGACAACAGCCTCACCTTAGAAAAACTAACTGAACAAACCCAGGCAGGACTATTTGATCCAGTGCCGCCCAACCCGATTCTGCAACATCTGCCAGGCCTAACGCTGCCTCCAGAACAGGCAACGGCTTGGACACACGGCCAGAAGCTAATTCTGACAGACATCGGCTCTGATATGGATGGCAGTTTGCGGGTTGTAGATTCGGGGCAGCGATTTTTAGGCATTGGCGCGATCGCCGCAACCGAAGCTGGCAAACAGCTAGTGCCCAAAATGGTGTTTGCGCCGGGCGGTGAGTAACCCGCTTTGGCTACGTATTTTGTCAGTAGGCCCAAAATGCCTGCTAAGTGATAGATGTCATCTGATAAGTCATTATGCTTAGCTAGAGGTAAGCAATAGTTACCTGCTATTCAAAAAACGATAGCTGTTCCGACCAGGTAGTTTTTGCTTGTATGAGTCTTGGAATTTCAATCAAAATTCTCTCATCAGTAAAACTTACATCATCGGAGAAGCTGTCTTTGAATTAGCGGTTCTAACGGTGCGTTTTTTTCAAAGATAAAAGTTTAAATTCACGCTAAGGCTGTTTGTTATTAAAACCAGGAATTGATCAATAAGTTCTTGAAAGCCACGTGATTTGTGTAGACAAGAGGTTACAACATGGTTGAAAAAATCAAGAAAAAAGACAGTCAATGGCGAGAGCAGTTAACGCCAGAGCAGTATCGGGTTACTCGCGAAAAAGGAACGGAACGAGCTTTTTCAGGGGAGTATCACGACAACAAGCAGTCGGGCGTTTACAAATGCGTTTGCTGCGGTACCCCGCTGTTTAGCTCAGAAGAAAAATTTGATTCAGGTACGGGCTGGCCTAGCTTTTGGGCCCCTGTCAAAGAGGAAAATGTCGAAACCAAGATGGACTTTAGCCACTTTATGGTTCGTACTGAAGTCCTCTGTGCTTCCTGCGAAGCACACTTGGGCCACGTCTTCAAAGATGGCCCCCAGCCGACAGGACTGCGCTATTGCCTGAACTCTGCCGCTCTAAATTTTGACAAAGAGGCATAA
>JAAHIC010001093.1 GCA_010671965.1 Leptolyngbya sp. SIO4C5 | reverse complement strand
TCTGCCAACGAGCCTGCGACAACTCCAGCACCAGGGGCACATCACTTTTTATGAGCACTGTCAGGTGGCAGATGCCCAATGGCAAGGGGATGCCTGGAACGTTTGCTGCGACAACCACTCAGTCCATGACTGCATTGCTCATCAACCCATCCATCGCATCTGGCTCGCTACGGGAACGACCCTGGATATGCGATCCCATCCCCTAATGATGGACGTATTAGCGCAATTCCCCATCGAAACCGTCAACGGCTTGCCCGTGCTGGATGAACACCTACGCTGGCCAGGGTGTGAACTATTTTTGATGGGACCTTGGGCCGCTCTGCACGTAGGTCCCGTCGCGCGGAATTTGTTTGGCGGCAAGCTAGCCTGCGATCGCATTGTACCTGCCCTCACCAAAGCTACCTTGTCGTTTGCTTAAATAGCGATCGCCATTGGGCACGCAGGCCGTAGGCCATAATAAGCCCATGCAACTTGAAGATTCTCAAATATCGCAACGACGGCAAGCTGGCTTACTATTCTTTGCGCGATCGGCGGGTATCCGAAATTCTCGGTTATTCGCTGAAGCAGTTGATGGATTAAGAATTTTAGAGATCGGGAAGATCTGTCAACTTACGTTCCGTAGGTTTAATCAGTAGAAGCAACAGCCAACTACGACGATTTATGAGCCAGTAACGAGCGGGACAGTGTGGCGGTTTTTGAAGCTGAAGGGACATTGCGTGTGGATTAACCTAATGGATTATCCGCTGCCGCCGGCGGAGCAGATTTTGGGCTTTTTGGTATGGACGGCGGAAAGTGGTTGAGTTCGGCGCATTTGCTACGCAACGCCGTCCTACGGAGTTATGGAATTATGCGAGTTACACTACATTCCCGTGAAAGCACAAGGCGACCGTCTGATAGCTCAAAGACGCCGGTTGGTTCGACAATGTTATCGCCCGGTTGCCATTGAGCGGACTGAGGTGTATTGGGTAAGGCTTGAACATCGCCAGTGGAATAGGTTGAGGGAAGATTATCGCTAGGTCTTACGGGAAGACCACCACCGCCAGTGACGACGAATGAGCCTTGCTCGTCACCCGCACGGGAAATGCAGCTTCCGGCGAGTACCTGATCGGTAGGCACAATGGAGTCAGGTAGACGGGTAAGGCTGTTTTCAATGAAGCTGACGTTAGGAATCGCAACTACACCATTCACCGCACCTGTAGCATTCACATCAACGCGGTCGTTACCATCTAGAGTGTCTGGATCGGCGTTAGCAGAAGCGGGGGTGAAGTTTTCACCGAAGAAGCCTTGAACGTTGAATGTAATATTGCCTCCGCGACCATCTCTAGCGTTCGCCAGGATATCGCTGTCGTCGAAGGCGATAGCGACATTGGTGCGAATGTCGCT
>JAAHIC010001092.1 GCA_010671965.1 Leptolyngbya sp. SIO4C5 | reverse complement strand
GTCTGTAGCGTGGTGGTTTCAGACAGTTGTCTGACAGTGGTGAAAAATCGGATTAATTCTCCTGGAGCGGTCGGGAACCCAACAAAATCTCCTGGGACTGCGGCATTCGCTGTGAAGGTGGGGTCAAAGCGGTAATAACTGAAGGTATTCCGGATGCGCCAGTTATCACTAAAGCGATGTTCAAAATCATAGCCAACCCGCAGGGTTTCATTTCTCGCGTCATCCCCTGGCTCGCCAGTGATGCGATCAAAGGGGACATCAGCAACGCGATCGCCAATCGCTGGTAGGCCAAAGTCTGCGGGCCGACGGCTATCGTCATATTCCAAACTGACGGTTAAGTCGGTGCGATCGCTGATGTTCCACCTAACTATCGGCGCAATAAAGGTTCGACTAACGGGCGTATCAAAGTTGCGGTAGTAGTCTTCCCGACGCGCCAGGGCGTTGAGTCGATAACTTAAGCTGCCGTCTGCGGTGAGGGGGCCGGTCAGATCCAAACTGGGTTCAATCAAGGTCCGATTCCCCACCCGGAGGCCAACTTCATAAAACGGCTCTGACAAGGGCTGTTTGGTCACAATGTTGATGGTGCCGCCCGGCTCTGCGTTGCCATAGAGCACTGAGGCGGGCCCTTTCAACACCTCAATGCTTTCAATATTTGACAGCTCTTGGAAGCCAAAGTTGCCTCCCCCTGGGGTTAGTCGAACCCCGTCCCGCAAAACCGTTGAGCCGCTAAACCCTCGCACAATAAAATCTTGGCCCCGCTGATCTAACGAGCTGGAAACGACCCCGCTCACGTTGCGCAGGGCGTCGTTGAGGCGAATCACTTCTTGATCTTCCAGCACGGCCTGGGGAATCACCTGAATCGACTGGGGAATATCTCGTAATACCAATTCTTTAGATACTGGCTACAGATAAAGCTTCGAGTATGGACGCTCTGCCAGTTATCGAGGCAACCGTGGCAGACGTTAAGGCCAGCAACTGTTCTTTGATAAGTTGTCGCAGTGCATCTAAGGTCTTGAGACAGCGCCAGCGCAACCGCTTTTTGAGATACTGCCAGACTTGCTCAATCGGGTTACATTCGGGTGAATGGGCTGGTTGAAACATCAAGATGATGTTCTTAGGAACTGCTAACCGTTTAGCTTTATGCCACCCGGCTTGGTCAAGCTGAATGACCAAAATACTGTCGGGGTATTGCTGAGCGACCAGTTCGAGAAAGCGTTGAAAGCACTCAGTATTACAGTGGGAGAACTCGTAGAAGAAATGCTCTCCCGTCGCGGGCTCAACTACACCATAGAGATAGGTGGCCTTGAAGGTCCATCGGACTTTGCCCACCGGTTTCACTCCCCGGGCGGTAATCTTCCGCCCCGTGAGCGTTTTCAAGCCAAAG
>JAAHIC010001091.1 GCA_010671965.1 Leptolyngbya sp. SIO4C5 | reverse complement strand
TGAAAGTAATCTACTCAAGCTGCACACCGATTGACACTAGAAGCTATGTTTTCCATGCTAGTCAAGTTTTATTTTCTTTTTGCTGCGATCGCTCTGTTTCCGCTGCTACAGGCTTTTTTCAAAGATAGCTCAACGCCCAAAGAAGACTGGGATACCTGGTTATTTATTGCTTTAGCCAGCCTGCTATGGCCTTTTACTTTGCCATCTATCCTAAGTAAGAAATTTTCCTGAAAAAGGGCCTATTTCAGTCGGGCAAGCGATTGTTTTTCCCAGCTAGATTTTGCTTTTGGCCTACTTGGTTTTTCTACAAAAATGAGTAGGCTCTCAAGCTTAAATATTAAACTCAACTCTGCTGCAGTAGATACACATCAGCATCAACTCTTGTGTTCCCACTGGGTTTTCATCCGGGTAATCCGCTCTAGCAGAGTTTCATTAGATAGACGCGAACTCAGGCGCTCAACGAACAGCGGAAAGGCCAAGGGTGAAGGGCGCGAGGTGGCTTTCCAGACAGTAGAGAGCTGACTGAGACGCTCTAGGGTCTGGCTTAGGCGGGGTGCTTCTAGCTGATCGGCTAAAACCTCTTGTTCGGCCTGCTGCAAAAGCAAATTGTCAGGCTCGTATTTGGAGAATACGTCATAGATCAGCGAAGCGCTGATGTGAAGCTGGCTGACGGTTTTGCGAGAAGAGGGATAGCCTTTAAAGACCAAACCGGCTACCTGGGCGATGCTGCGAAACTGGCGCTGAGTCAGTTCTGAAATGTTGAGGCTGGCTTTAAGATCGGCAGTCAGTTGGTCTCGGGCAAAAAAGCGATCGCCAAACAGGTCTTGGAACGGATAGCCCTTGGGCGCTAAAATCTCTAGGCCATAGTCATTGACTGAAACCGTAAAGGTTGCTTTTTGCTGTTTGGCAAAGCGATAGGCCCAGAGAAATCCAATCCCCTCATGGACGAAGCGGCCCTCAAAGGGAAAAACATAGAGATGCTGGCCTTCGCGGGATTTAAAGGTTTCTAGCAGCAGCTCTTGGCGGCTAGGCAGGTGCGAAAGACTGTCCTGCATAGCCAGGATTGGCAAAATGCAGTTCAGCTCAGCATTGAGCTCAGCCAAATCTTTGACCCGATCGATTTCCTGACGCAAATAGCGGCCAAGGGTACCTGAAATGGCTAAATGGCTGCCCCCCCAGCTCGGCGTAACGGTTGATTTCTTCTGGGTGCCTTTGACATAGAGCACCATGTCTTTGAGCTGAAAGTACTCTAGCTGTCCGTGGCCATGTACCCGGTGTCGCCGATGTCCGAGTCGGTGATCGTGGGCCGTGGGGTGAGTTCGATGCCGAAATCGATGGTGACCTCGGTCAGGATGGGCGTGTGGTCGCTGGCGCCCGCTTCCTTG
>JAAHIC010001090.1 GCA_010671965.1 Leptolyngbya sp. SIO4C5 | reverse complement strand
GCTGGCGATCGCCGTTATTCAGTTAGGCATTAACGAATCTACCGCCAATCTCGTCATCACAGTTGGCTGGTTGCTAACGACGATCGCCAGCAGTAAGCTGACCAACCCGATCAAAAAAATCGTTTGCCAAGAAACTAAGGTAGGCGGTCTAAAAACTCGGGTAATTTGGTCAAACGACTGCATAGGCGTTTCCACAAAGCCGATGATGGCAACAAATTTAGTTGATTTCAAACACTGCCTGCAACAGCAGTAAGAGAAAGATAGCGCTGAAACTAAGGGCATTAGCCTGCAGCACGGCAATGGACTGCTGAGAAGGGGCCTCAAAACCGAGTCCGCCCCGTCTGGCTCGCTGATAGCGTTCTTGGCGGGTGGCAGCGGGCTTTTCTTTCGTTTCCGTCTTAGCGTCTAATATGCGCTGCAGCCAGTCGAGTCCCTGCAGCTTGACGCCAAACGTTAGAAAGAAAGTGAGAAAACCAGCGGCAATAAAAAACAGGCCGATATTTTGTTCTGGATTAATAAAAAATTGATCAAAGAGAACAAAACTTAGGATTTGAGTTCTGAGTTCCGGCGGCAGCAGCGGCTCTAGAGCCAAAAAGGTAAACCAGCCCAAACTGGCTGACAGCAAATTGATGGTCGTTGCATACTCAATACTGGTGCGATAGCCCAGCCTTAGCTTCTGCCTGAGAACGCTGGCTTCCAGCGCGATCGCTACCAGCAGAAACAAACACTGAAAAATAATGGCTCTGATTGGAAAAACAGACTCCATAGGTTCGAGCGCCATAGCAGAGATCTGGCTACAAGAGTATCCCGTTTTGTCCATAATTGACCTCCGGTTTCGCTAAAATGCTCATCTGGGCCATCAACGGGAACCGCAAATGACACGGGCTGGCATTGGCATTCGCACCGCTCAGCGCCATAATGAGCGCCTAGTCGGGCAAATTCATGTCTATGACGGAGAGGGAAAGGGTAAGTCCCAGGTGGCGCTGGGGGTAGTGCTGCGCTCAATTGGACTGGGCATTCAGACTTTCATGGAGAGCCGGGTGCTGCTGCTGCGATTTCTCAAGGGGCCGGGGCGTACCTATGACGAAGATGCCGCAATTGAGGCGCTGCAGCGTGGCTTTCCGCACCTGATCGATCAGGTGCGCACCGGACGGGCTGAGTTTTTTGGCCCAGAGGAGATTACCCGCTTTGACAAGCAAGAGGCGCAGCGAGGCTGGGACGTGGCCAAGGGAGCGATCGCCTCTGGTCTGTACTCCGTTGTTGTCTTAGACATGAATTTGCCCGACTAGGCGCTCATTATGGCGCTGAGCGGTGCGAATGCCAATGCCAGCCCGTGTCATTTGCGGTTCCCGTTGATGGCCCAGATGAGCATTTTAGCGAAACCGGAG
>JAAHIC010000109.1 GCA_010671965.1 Leptolyngbya sp. SIO4C5 | reverse complement strand
TCAAATCAGAGGCGTCGCCGATCGACGCCTCTTTTAGTTTTGCTAAAGTCGTATCTGCCTTAACCTGAGCGATCTTGGCGATAGAAACGACTAGTCAGCCGTTAACACCTGACTGGCAGCGGCAATGCCAGCTCCTGCGGTGAAGCCATCGCAGCCCAGATCGAGCAGCGTTGCTTCTAGGGCACCTACGGCGGTAAGAATGTCGCGATCGCTGACGAAGCCCAAATGACCGATGCGGAAAATCTGACCCTTGAGATGATCTTGGCCCCCGGCGAGGGCAATATCAAACCGCTTCTTCATCACGCTGCGCACCTGCTCCGCCCCAACCTGCTGCGGCATCACGGCGGTCACCGCCGGGCTAGCAACTTCATCGCTGGCAAATAGGGGCTGTCCCATCGCTCTCATCGCGGCGCGGGCAGCCCGTTTCTGGCGATCGTGGCGGGCAAAGATATTCTCTAATCCCTCAGCCTGCATCATTTGCAGGGCGGTTTGCAGGGCAAAGACAAGGCTGATCGGCGGCGTAAACGGATTGCTGTTTTTAGCGGCTGATTTACGATACTTACCCAGATCCAAATAGAACTTAGGCAGCGTCGCTTTCTCATAGGCTTGCCAAGCTTTCTCGCCAACGCAGACAAAGCCCAGACCGGGGGGAATCATATAGCCCTTTTGCGAACCGGAGCCGACGACATCGAGGCCCAATTCGTCAATCGGTAAGTTGTAGGCTCCCAGGCTAGTCACAGCATCAACGATAATGAGCGCTTCGCCGTGTGCCTTCACATGAGCATTAATGGCTTCTAGCGGGTTAAGAACCCCGGTTGAGGTTTCGCTGTGGGTGATAATCACCGCTTTGATTGCTTTTTCGCTGTCAGCTTCTAGAGCCTGCTTAAATGCCTCTGGATCTAAGGGCTTGCCCCATTCCGCCGTAATGATGTGGGTGTCTAGGCCAAAAGCTTGGCAAATCTGAGCCCAGCGATCGCCAAACTTACCGTTAGCGCCCACCAAAACGCGATCGCCCGGACTCAGAAAGTTGATGATGCCCGCTTCCATCGCGCCCGTACCGCTGGCACTCAGCACCAAGACATCGTTTTGGGTCTGATGCAGCCACTTGAGGTTTGCCGTCACCTCGCCCATAATTTCGGAAAATTCACCGCTGCGGTGGCCGATGGGGTGTTTAGCCTGAGCCAGCAGTACTTTTTCGGGAACCGGAGTCGGCCCCGGAATCATGAGCATCAACTTGTTGTCCATGAACTTTGCCTATGCAAAAACGACGCAATCAATCTTGAGAGATCTAAGACTACCCATCATACCTGTCTAAGACAAATTTTCAGAGATCGTCTAGCGCTGTGTCAAAGTTTGCAGATTGAACCGCGTCGTTTGGGAGCTTAGTTGTGACCGAAGAAATGAATGCGGCCATAGCCGATGAACTGGCCGATGCTCTCTTCGCCTTCCGGGTAAGCTGTGACGCCAAACTGATAGACGCCACCTCTAAACGGATTACGCTGAGATTCCAAAACCACGGTGACGGTATTCCCCGGCTGTACTGGCTGGTCAAAGACGACGGTAACTTCGTCTGGATTTTCGGGAGAGCCACCAATGCTGGAGAGAGTCAGTTCTGGGCCTCTGGCATAGGCCGACCCCAGAGAGGCAGTACTCTCATCTAAATCAAAGCGGATGTGTTCGGCCTGATCGCGAGGCGTAATGACGAGCGCCTTCAGCGGCTCACCGGCATCACTGGGCACGCTGATAGTGAAGTGATAGCGACCGCCCGTATTGGGAGATAAGTTGCGCGTAGAAGCGCCTATCAAATCAGGCGGGCGGTCAAAGGCGACCCGACCATCGGGAAAGCGTACGGCCTGTGCTGGCAGAGCAGCCAGCAGTCCTAACGTGCCTAAGAATAGAGCTGATACGCCCAAATGTCGTAAGTGAAGGGTAGACATAGTGAATTCTCCTGTGGCGATCGCTGTCTGAAGACAGCTCCTCTTCACTTTGTCAAGACTTCCTGAATAATAGCTGATAAGGGGCTAAGGGTTTCCTGAAAGGCTGGCGGTGCCTAGTCTGCGATCGCGGGTAGGCTTTTGGCCTGCTTTTTGCCAGCAGTCGCGACCACGGTAGCTGGCTGGGGCTGAGGTTGTCCGTTGGCCCGACTGGCCGCCACCGGCAGCGTGAAGTGAAACTGACTGCCCCGATCTTTCCCCGCCGAAGTGGCCCAAATCTGCCCCCCCATTCCCGTCACGATTTGGCGGCAGATCGCGAGACCCAGTCCGGTTCCGCCCGTGGTGCGGCGCAGGGCACCTTCTTCCTGATAAAAGCGATCAAAAACGGCCTCTAGCCGATTCGGCTCAATGCCTCTGCCGGTATCGGCCACCGTAATTTGTACCCTATTTGCCTGAGCAGCGGTGGCTTTGAGGGTGATTTTGCCCTCCGGCGGCGTAAACTTACAGGCATTGTCCAAAAGCTTATTGAGCACTTCTACCAGCCATTCACCATCGGCTTTCACTAAAGGCAGCTTCGCCGGTAGCTGCAGCTTCAGTTTGGGGATAGGCACATCGCCATATTTAGCCTTGAGACTGCTGAGGGCCAGGTCTACACATTCCTGCAGCGACAGGGACTCCAAATTCCAGACAATCCGGCCACTTTCTAGGCGAGATAGGGTCAAAAAGTCCTGCACCAGCTTGCGCAGCCGTTCCGCATCGTGTAGCGCCGAATCCAGCATCACCTGCTTCAGCTCCATCGGCATATCCGGCTCAGTTGCTAGGCTTTCTAAGCAAACCTGAATGGTTGAGAGCGGTGTGCGCAGTTCGTGCCCCGTGATGGCAATGAGGTTGCTGCGGGTTTGCTCTAGGTCTTCTAGCTGCTGGTTGAGCTGTTCTAGGTGGGCGTAGGCTTCCGCCTGCATAATGGCAATGCTGAGCTGAGCAGCGATCGCCTCCACCAGCGCCACGTCATTATCTGACCAGCTATCGAGGTCAGACTGGCAGCAGTGCAGCTCAATCATGCCCACCAGCCGTCCCTGATGTACCAGCGGCACCATCAGCAAAGCCTGTATTTTCCAGCGCTTGAATAGCGGTTTGAGCGTCTCTAGGGCTGAGCGATAGGGTGACGCTTTCTCGGTAATATCTGGAATCAGAATGGTTTCTGGCTGCTGGCGAATCTGGCAAAAGAGGGGGTTTTCCTCTAAGGGCCAGATTTCACCCACTAATGAGGGGATTTCGGCGCTGAGGTGTTCATGCTGAATCTCCATTGAGACATCATCAGCCGTACCCCGATAAATTAGGCAGCGGGAAGGCTCTAGCGCTTGACCTAGCTCATGCACGGCCACCTGGAAAATTTCGGCAGGGTTGAGCGATCGCCGGATGGTGCCCGTGATGGAATTGACTAAACGCTCGCGGCGTTCTTGAGACGAAATGGCCTTGTAAGCTTTCAGCAGTTTGTACTGCCCCGCCTGCAAATAGGTAATGAGCCTTTGGGCAAAGGGATCGGTGCCAAGATTATCGACATCAATCGTCAGATTAGCGGGAATATAGGCTGCTTTGGCCTGCGCTACTTTTTCAGCGAGATCAGGGCGATAGCCGACAATGCGAGTCAGTAAAATATCGGCAGCTTTCTGGCTAATTTGGGCATCTAAGGTCCAAATTCCCTCAAAGCGGCGGGTCTGATCCAGCGCTGGCGGGCCTGCCGATCGCTCCACCGCGTCTACTGACTGGCGCTCCCGGCAAACTAGGCAGGCGCTGTAATGCGCTCCTACTACAATCAGATGCCATTCCTGCGTCAGGGCATCCTCAGCGTCAAACGTAATAGTTTCGTATTGGTTGAAGCGATCGGCAAAGCCGGTGCCCGCCGCAGAAAGGACATAGACATAGGGGGTCATCTCGGCAATGCGCTCGTAGCGGTGAGCTTCTTGGCGATAGAACCGTTCTTGCTGAAAACTAGCAATCACCAGCGATTGCTCAGAACCAGCCAGTACCTGATCCTCCATAGCATGAGACAGTGCCGTCAGAGAGGCTTTGAAATAAAGTTGGGATCTGATCTGGGGAATTTCCTGCAGTAACTCCTCTAAGACAGAATCGGGATTACTCATGGATGATTCGCAACACCATGTCTCTAAAAAACACCTGCTCGGTCAAGAGTGACGCATTAGCTGCTAAAACTGGTTTAGATCAAGCGTTTTAGCCAACCGAATCAAAGCTTAGTTTCTATCTTCTGACAAAACGGGATAATTGTGGGGAGTTGTAAAGGAGATCGTAGTTGTCTTACAAGCTTTTGCAGAAAGTTGACAAAGTACACACTTTCCTGATTTCACTATGCAGGTCGAGCTATCCAAATCCCCAGGTCACCCTTTTCATCCGCTACCGATAGGCGCGATCGCTCAGCCCGCCACCTGGCCGAACTACACGGCTTTAGCCCTGCCGTCTGTAGAGCAGCTGATCTCCTTAGCCTTAAACGTGGGACTGTGCCTAGAGCCTGCCCCTGCTTCCTCCCTGCCGGTTCACGCCTGGCGAGCCTTGGGCCAGTTAGGGGTCACGACAGCGATCGCGCCGCTGGTTTCTCTGCTGAGCTTGCCGGCGATCGCCCCTGTGCATCAGGAACTGCCCTATGTTTTTAGCTATTTTGGCCCTGCTGCTGTTGCAGACTTAGCGGCGGTTTTGATCAACGCCAGACAGCCTCTAGTAGGAAGGCTCACTGCCTGCCACGCCCTATCCTTAGTAGGGCGAAATCACTTTGCGGCCACCCATGACTGTGTCACTCATCTCAGTGCTCAGCTGGGTAAAGCCCTAGTCAACCCGACCCGACTCAATGCAGCTTTAGTTGAGGGGTTGATTGAGTTAGCGGCGATCGAGGCTGTCCCAGTCCTAAGGCGAGCTTTCTCTAATCGCCGGGTAGACACCTCAGTCACCGGCAACTGGCTCAGCGTACAGGCGCGGCTGGGGCTGATTTCATATTCTCAGTGGCAAGAACAGAAAAAAGGAGCAGAATTATCTGCTCCTTTTTGAGAGGTTTTCACACAGCAAGAGCGCTTGTGAACCAAACAATGACACCTCGCTGCTTAGAGAGTGCCCATATCGCTAGTATCTTTCAAGAAACCGCTATAAGCTTCCATACCGTGTTCAGCGATATCGAGACCCTTGAGTTCTTCCTCTGGCGTCACCCGCAGGCCCAAAGTAGCCTTGAGCGCCAACCAAAAGATTGATGCTGCAATAACGGTGAACAAGCCGATTGAAAGAATACCGACGATTTGAATCCCTAGCTGAGCCACGCCGCCGCCGTAGAACAGCCCTAGCTCTAAGTCAAATAGACCCACCGCCAGAGTGCCCCAAATACCGCAAACCAGGTGCACAGAAATAGCGCCCACCGGATCGTCAATCTTGATGCTGTCAAAGAAAGCAACCGAGAAGACGACAATCACACCGGCAATGAGGCCAATGATAACGGCACCCCAGTAGCCCACACCGGCACAACCGGCGGTAATCCCAACTAGGCCCGCCAGAATGCCGTTGATGATCATCGAAAGATCAGGTTTGCCGTTCAGCGCCCAAGCCGTCACAGTAGCAGCGACTCCGCCTGCTGCGGCTGCCAGGTTAGTGGTTACAGCAATGTAGGGCACCGCCAAACTCGCGGCCAGTTCTGAACCAGGGTTAAACCCAAACCAGCCGATCCACAGAATCAAGCAGCCCAGCATCGCCGCTGTCATGCTGTGACCGGGAATAGCATTGACGTGACCGTCCTGGTATTTACCAATCCGAGGCCCCAGGAAAGCAGCTCCCATCAAAGCCGCCCAGCCACCGACGGAGTGTACTACCGTAGAACCGGCAAAGTCAGAAAAGCCCAGCTCAGAGAGCCAGCCACCAGCCCAGACCCAGTGCCCGGTGATGGGATAGGAAATGCCGGTGAGCAACAGGCTGAAGATAATAAAGTCGATGAACTTGACTCGCTCAGCCACCGCGCCGGAAACAATAGTGGCCGCCGTGGCCGCAAAAGCCACCTGGAATAAGAAAGAAACCGGGATAGTTAAGCCAGCCCCTTCCTCTAAACCGTAGGTTGCCGGGTCGGAACTGCCTAAGAACCAGCCGCCGCCGCCAATCCAGCCATTGCCGCCGCTGCCGTACATCAGGGAGAACCCAATGGCCCAGTAAGCCAGCGTGGCTAGGGCGAAGACAATCAAGTTCTTAGACAGGATGTTGACGGCGTTCTTCTGGCGACAGAAGCCTGTTTCCAACATGCCGAAACCGGCATTCATGAAAATAACCAAAACCGCCGCTACCGTAATCCAGATATTGTCCAAAACGGTTTGAACATTATCGGGCGTAATAGCGTCTTCCTGAGCATGAGCCGCGACTCCCCAAATCCCCACAATTAGCAGAGCTAAGGGAACACACGCCAACCAACTCCAGGAATTTTTACCTAGACTTTTTTTCAGTACCTCATCAAAGGGAGGCACACTAGCATCCCAGAAGGCGGATTTTTGCCTTCTGCGCTTAGATTTTTTGCGTAGAACTAAACCAGACATCTCTTAAGACGTTCCTTCAACACAATCAGATAGCAATCACAGCCTTAGTCAGTAAAAAGCAGGCCATCCAGACTAAAAAGAATGGATAATATGCCCCGCTGGTGGTGTGAGGAGTTCGGCCAAGGCTGGAGCAAATAGCCTTGGAAAGCTCATAGATAAAGAAACTTATGACTTTAGAAGATAAGCTTCTTGAACAGAATAAGGGGATCCTGTTGATACAGAATCACAACTATTTTCGTGCTATGGGCAGATGACACTATACGAGGTCAGAACGATTCCATCAATTCTGGCAGAGGCAATCTGTATCAGGGGATACTTTTTGCCCGCCTCCTAGACAGAATGCATGAATTATGGCGGAGATTGGTCAGAAACTTAAGCGATTGACAGAGAAAAACGACATTTCTTAGCAAGTTTGGCGATCGCCATCCGCAAAGATTAAGCTATGTGACAGCGATCGCTCACCTGATTTTCTCTACATCTCCTGCAAATACTGCTGATAGCCCAGGGTGTCTAACCGCCCCTGCTTCTCCATTACTGCGCTCTGTAGAGATTGTCGATAAGCCTGCACTTGCGCTAGCAGATCCGGCTGATGGCTCGCTAAAATCTGCACCGCCAGCAGCCCTGCATTCTGACCATTGCCGATCGCCACCGTCGCTACCGGAATTCCCCTCGGCATCTGCACGATTGAGTAGAGCGAGTCTATCCCCTGCAGCGTACTGGTCTTAATCGGCACTCCAATCACCGGCAACGGCGTCAGAGCAGCCACCATCCCCGGTAGATGAGCGGCCCCGCCTGCCCCCGCAATAATCACCTTCAGGCCCCGCTGGTGGGCCTGCTGAGCGTAGTTCACCATCCGCTCCGGCGTACGATGGGCTGAAACAATTGCCACCTCATGCGCTACCTGAAAATCTTCGCAAACCGCGATCGCTGCCTGCATGGTAGGCAAGTCTGAGTCGCTGCCCATGATGATGCCGATTTGAGGGGAGGTCATAGGGTAAGGGGGTGAGTGGGACAGGAAATAGGGTAGTGGGTGATGGGTGAGGGAGCAAGGGGAGATGGGGAAGCTGGGGACGCGGAGACGGAAAAGGGTAAGGCGAGTAAAGCGAGTCCGTTGGCTATGGAATGGTCGAAGGTTAGGAACAACCTTGATAATGGGGAGGTCCTGAGGCGAAATTAGGGTAATGGCGAAGTCGGTTGAGTTTCTGAATGGGCGGGTTGTGGGGCGGGCGGGACTGCAGCGCGTGCGGGTGGAGCAGGGCAAAATTGCGGCGATCGCGCCCATGTCGTCTACAGCAGACGAAGCTGAGCCGATAGACCTAGCTGGAGACTGGTTATCTCTGGGGGGCGTAGATTTACAAATTAACGGGGCGCTGGGGCTGGCCTTTCCCGATTTGCAGCCAGGAGATGAGGCAAAGCTGCAGAAAATCTGTGACTTCCTTTGGCAGCAGGGCATAGATAGCTTTTTGCCCACGCTGGTGACCACTTCTATAGAAAAATTTCAGCAGGCTTTGGCGGTGCTGCACTCGTTTCAGCCAGCGGGCAAGCAGACAGCTCAGATTATCGGCGCACATTTGGAAGGGCCTTGCCTCAATCCGGCGAAGCGGGGAGCGCATCCTGAAGCGTTTCTGCTGCCGTTGACGCTAGAGCACGTCAAGCGAGTGCTGGGGGATTACGGCGACTGTGTGCGAGTGATGACGCTGGCCCCAGAACTGGACGATTCAGGGGAGGTGATTGCTTATCTGCGATCGCGGGGAATCACCGTCAGCCTGGGCCATTCTCTAGCCACAGCGGCGCAGGCGCAGCAGGCATTTCAGCAGGGGGCGACAATGGTCACGCACGCCTTTAACGCCATGCCGGGGCTGCACCACCGAGAGCCAGGTTTACTGGGAGCCGCGATCGCGCATCCTCAAGTGTCCTGCGGCCTGATTGCCGACGGACAGCACATCTGTCCGACCATGCTGGATTTACTGCTCCGAGCCGAACGGGGTTCTCAGCGCGACCAAAAGGCAGGACTGTTTCTAGTCAGCGATGCCCTATCGCCTTTGGGCTTGCCGGATGGCATTTACCCCTGGGACAGCCGCCAGATTGAGGTGAAGCAGGGAACGGCTCGCCTGCCGGATGGCACCCTTTCGGGGACGACGCTGCCGCTGCTGGCAGGGGCGCAAAATTTAGCGCAATGGGGCTTGTGCAGCGTGGAGGAAGCGATCGCCCTAGCGACAGAAGCACCCCGTCAGGCGATTGGCCTGCCTGGGTTTGAAGTGGGGCAGCCCGCTCACCTATTGCGCTGGCACTGGAATGAAAGCACGAATTTACTAGAATGGCAGCGCCTTTAAAGCAAAGGTATTACTAAAAAATATATTCAGTGTTGCTGTGAACTCAGAGTGGAAGATACAGCATTTCCAAAACTGGTGCGGTACACCCAACCCTCAGAAATAAAGGCGTTTCAGTCCTTGATCTGTACCTCACGGGAGCAAGAAACGCTGTAGTAAATTTGACTATCAAAATCTTCTGCCGTACCACATTCCAAAACAATAATTCAGATCTTCTATCACTTTACCCACTGGCACATTTGTATGAATCTCAATTACTCCTGGCATGGCTAGATTATTAGTCAATCTTTCGTAGGCATAGTGAGTAATTGTAGCAACATCATGAGTCAGCAAAATACGTCTCTCATTAGCTGCCCACTCAAGCACAACAGGATCATCTTCACCTGATAGCTCAACATCTTGAACTCGAACAATATCAATATCTGAATTGCGGCGCAGCAACCCTCTGATAATCGTATTGTCTAAATTTTCATCAGCTAGCAGCTTGATCATGCTTGCCGCTCAGGCCTACGAGCAAGTAAGCGATCGCGCAAACCCTGCGGATCAAATCGAGTCTGGTTCATTTGGCGAATTTCTTGGGCTTGCTGCTGACGTTGTCTGAGGTAATCGTCTACTTCCTGTTGATGATTAAGATAGTAGGCAATAGAAGCATAAACATCGCCTAATCTCAAGGACGGATAACGATGCACGATTTCCTCTGCTGTAGCACCCTGCTGAAATGTAGCAACAACTGTGTCTAAGGTAACTCGCGTGCCGCCAACACGAACTACACCCTCAGAGGTGACTGTTAGAGGTGCAGGTTCCGCCAGGATTGAAAGAGGCATGTTGAGATACTAATGTTACTACTTTGATTTTATCAAATGCAGTATTTTCGCAAATAC
>JAAHIC010001089.1 GCA_010671965.1 Leptolyngbya sp. SIO4C5 | reverse complement strand
TTGGACTATCGCCTCTTCATCGAGCGTCACCGCAGCACCAATGCCGACATCACGCTTTCGGTTGTTCCTATTGGCGAAAAGCTGGCCTCTAGCTTTGGTCTGATGAAAATTGACTCCACTGGGCGAGTCGTCGACTTTTCTGAAAAGCCCAAGGGAGATGACCTGAGAAAAATGCAGGTCGATACTTCAACGCTGGGGCTAACCCCTGAGCAGGCGCAAGAGAAGCCCTATATCGCTTCTATGGGCATCTACGTGTTCAAAAAGCAGGTGCTGGTTGATTTGCTAAAGCGCTCGATGGAGCAGACTGACTTTGGCAAAGAAATTATTCCAAGTTCGGCTAAAGACTATAACGTTCAGGCTTATCTGTTTGACGGCTATTGGGAAGATATCGGTACGATTGAAGCCTTTTATGAATCAAATCTGGCCCTGACGCACCAGCCCCAACCCGCCTTTAGTTTTTATCACGAAGACGCGCCTATCTATACGCGATCGCGCTATCTTCCCCCTAGCAAGCTGTTAGATTGCCAGGTGACTGAATCAATTATCGGCGAAGGCTGCATCCTCAAGAACTGCCGCGTCGAGCACTCCGTAATTGGTCTACGGCAGCGGATTAGCTCTGACTGCGTGGTTGAAAATTCGCTGCTGATGGGGGCTGACTATTACGAACCGATGTCAGAGAGCAGTCAGCACCTGACGCGGGGCAAAATTCCGATGGGCATTGGCGAAGGCACGGTTTTACGCCGCGCCATTGTGGATAAAAACGCCCGCATTGGCCGCAACGTGCAGATTGTCAACAAGGAAAATGTGGAAGAGGCGGAACGGGAAGATCTGGGCTTCTACATCCGCAGCGGCATCGTGGTGGTGCTGAAAAATGCGGTGATTCCCGACGGCATGATTATTTAGAATGACGGTTCCGTAGGGACACGGTATGCCGCGTCCCTACGGGGTCATGAACAGAGAAAAACTACCAGGGTCGCCAGTCCTCCCAGTCTTCGTTGAAGATTGAGGTGTTGGGAAAGGCGGTGGGGTTGCCGTTTTGGTTGAGCCGTCGCTGTAGCTGCTCTAGCTGTGGCTCCTCGCTGGGCAGGTTGTCTACCAGCTCGTAGGGTAAAATCCCTTCATCGAGCACAAAATCAATCGTCGTACCGGCAGCTGCGCCTACTGACCATTCAAAAGAATGTACTCGGTAAGCAGCGGCAGCAATGGTGCTAGTGGCAATACTTTTACCCGCGACCAGCAAATTATCAATATTTTGCGGAATCAGCGATCGCAGCGGGATTTGGGCCGGATATGCCTGCCCGTGAGCCTGTCGCACCCCTGCATGACCGCTTCTCCGCCAGAAGCCCCTGGCAACACGGAGCGAGCGGGGGTGCGACAGGCAGATCGGCGGTCAGGCCTGTATTGCCGAGCT
>JAAHIC010001088.1 GCA_010671965.1 Leptolyngbya sp. SIO4C5 | reverse complement strand
GCAGTATCGTTTTTATCTACGTTTGCCCGACAGAAGAACAGCTCTGAAGCTTGGCTGAATTTCAGAACTCAAGCAATTTGCGTAGATATAGTTAACTGAATTCAGCCATGAGGCTTATGAGAAAGCTGTCAAGCAAAATTCACTTCTAAAACAGAAAAGTCATCTTCTAAGATGGAGCTTTTGTTCAGCATTTGAGCTTTAGTTAGCAGCGGTTTAAGCGATGAAGACTGCTCTTCTGTATATTTTCTAAGAAATTCTTTCCAAGCGTTAAATCCCCAAATTTCACCCTTTTTTCCTGTAGCGATCTCAAAGACGCCGTCGCTGAAAAGGTAGAGGCGGCTTTGAGGTAAAACAGTGATTTTTTTGGCTTCAAACGGCATACCAGGAAATAATCCGATCGCAATACCATCGCTATCCAAGCACTGTGTTTGCCACCCCTCGTCAGTTGGCATAATCAGGACGCCGGGGGGATGTCCGGCAGTAGCGAACGTTAGCTCTCGGCTAACCGTATTGTATACACCATACCAACACGTAAAGTAGTCCTCGCCCTCCTCATTCACCTGAAAAACATCATTCAACGCCTGGAGAACGGTGTCGGGTTGATAGAAATCAGCGTTTTGCAAAGTGCGCTGCCGCAAAATATTCAGAACTGAAACAGACAGTAGAGCCGATTTAACACCATGACCAGCCACGTCCAACAGATGAAACATTAGGTGTTCGGAATCTAGCCAGACATAGTCAAATGCATCCCCACCCAAAGTACTTGAAGGCTGAAAAAGCGTGCGCAATATGAGACTAGGCTCAGCTTTCGAGCCCGCTGAGAACTGTTTTGAATCTTTTGGCAATAAGGATTCCACATACTTGGCAGCCTGCAGTAGTTCAGATTGCAGCAGCTGATTTTGCTGTTGAATTTGTTGCTCAGCTTGCTTACGCTTCATATACTGGCTCAACTGCCTACCCAAAATAGTTAGCAACCGCAGCAGGTCATGCTCAGGCGGTGAAGCCATTTGGCTAAAGAGAACAATTACGCCTAGCTTCTCGATGCCTTGACTCACTGGACAACTGAGTACCGAGGAAAAGCCAGCTCGCTCAGCAGCCTGTTTACGCACAAACGCATCATTCTGGAAAATGTTTTCCACCCAGACTGGCTCATCAGACTGCCAAGACTGACCAGGAATGCCTTCGTTCGGTTCTAAAGCAAGGGTCTTTGTAAAGTCAGCAAATTCTTCTAAAGATGGAATATTGGGATACCAACGTTCTCGACATTTAAGTTTTTGCTGAGAAGTATCCATTTGCCAAAACTCGCCGAACTGAAAGCCTAAACTACCGCATAAAGCCTGTAGAGAGCGGTGAATAGCTGCAGAAGTCTCCGCCGCATTGGAAAGTATCCGAGCAATGGCGTACCCCAAATTACA
>JAAHIC010001087.1 GCA_010671965.1 Leptolyngbya sp. SIO4C5 | reverse complement strand
AAAGCAAAGAAGAACTACCAGGGATACCTACTTTTGGTTTTAGACAATCACGTGGATGTATACGATTGGGCTGACGGCTTCATGGGCAATATTTTGATTGTGAAATCGAGATTAAAAAGCAGTGTAAATACGCAGATAAATCTGGAAACATACTGATAAATTTCGCGGTCAATAGATCAAGTCAATTCGTTTTTTAAATCCTGAAATTAGTTTCTACTGCTGACTTTAACAAAGCGCAGTATATTTTTTCAGCAGTACATTTTATCAACTTAATTTGAAGGAACCAAAAGGTTCTAGGAATTGGGTGCAGTTGACAAGTTCAATTGATCTCCTCGGTTTGTCATGCAAAAACACATCATTTTCACATTGGGTCGAAGCGGCAGCAATTATCTTGCTAACCTGCTGAATGCTCATCCTCAAGTTACTAACTACGGAGAGGTGTTAGGAGACTGGACGATTCCATATAAGTTATACAAACGCTTTACTTTTGGCAGAATACCCGTAGACAAATATTTGGACTTTATTTACACCAACCAGATTTTGTTTTATGCTGCCCATACCTATTCCGCCCTGGCCCATATCAAAAAAGGAGAACCAGTCAATTTCAAAAATTGGCAACAGGTTAAAACAATAGGCATCAAAGATTTTTCATTAAACTTCAAAAGAAGAGAGGCAACGTCCTACCTGAAAGAAAGAGAAGATATTCTGGTCATCAACCTCTATAGAGAAAATCAGTTTAAGCGATTTTTGTCTTTAGAGAGAATGAAGGCTAGTGGATTAATTACACTACAAAAAACCACAGGAAAATCCGACTCGCAGCCTCTTTATTTAGACCCCTCCAAAACAATTCGCGAGCTAGAAATCTTTGACGAGGAGCTTAAACAGCATCAGGCTTTTGTGAATGAACTTCAGCCTCATAGAGTTTTGAATATTTCTTATGAAGCTTTATTCCATTCGCCAGAGTCGCAAAACTACTACAAAGAAAAAATATGCGACTTTTTAGACATTGCTCCCTTTGAAATTTCAAGTGGCCATAGAAAAATTTCTCCCAATAAGCTCGATCAGGCTATTGAAAACTACGAAGAGATTTTGCAGACCGTTGGCAAAACCCAGTTCGCTAAGTATTTATAGGCTTGAACTAGACTGCCAAAGCCGTGTGTCGGGCGTATGGTCAAAATTGATACAGATTTGTGGCTGGACTGCTCATAAGAACGTATTAAGCTTATGATTCGGAGACCGCATAGCTCCGCAAGGAAAAGTCCACACAAAAATTTTTCTGATGGCAAGAGTAAGAACAGCTGTTCAATCCTATCTGCTCGTAACGCCGCAAACGCTGGTGTTTTGCCTCTTTCTGTTATTTCCCATTGCCATGATTGCCGTTGTCAGTTTTTGGCAGTTCAACGGCTATGCTATGGTGCCAGA
>JAAHIC010001086.1 GCA_010671965.1 Leptolyngbya sp. SIO4C5 | reverse complement strand
GAAATAGACAGTAGGCTTTAATAAGCTACATTAATTTATATTCCAATCCTGCTCAATTAGTCTTAGCAGATTTAACGCTGAAGCTATCAATCCCAAAACTAAGGCTAGCGATTTTTGATAAGTTTCTAGCTATTTATAAGGAAGAAAGAGTGTCCTTTTATCTTAATTTTTTCTCTAGAAAAGCACAAAAATAATGATTTTAGAGAAGTATGATATTTTGCTAATTGAAGACGATCCGAATGATATTTTCCTAATTCAGAGAGCTTTCCGTTTAGCAAGATTAGATAATTCTATCTATACCGTTAAGGATGGGGATACGGCGGTTCAATACCTCACGGGAGAAGGGGTTTACGCTGATAGAGGGCTATATCCCATGCCAGGTTTAGTCATTCTAGATCTGAAACTTCCCAAAAGATCGGGGTTAGAAGTTCTAGCCTGGATGCGAGAAAAACCGATAATTAAGCGGATTCCAGTTGTCATTTTAACTTCCTCTAATCAAAAAATCGATATTGATCAGGCCTATGACTCAGGCGTTAACTCTTACTTGATCAAGCCTGTTGCTTTTGATTCGCTGATTTCAATGGTTGGCTCCATCAACGACTACTGGATTAGATTTAACAAGTATCCCTCCATCGAAGTTTTTTAGACACCTGGGATTATCTTTATTCATGAAGCCGCTGCGCCGCATTCTGCTGGTTGATGACAATCCCAATGATCGCTTGTTAGCTAAGCGAGAGCTGAAGCGAGAATTTATAGATTTGACAATCGATGAAATCATCGATCAGGCTGAGCTAGATCAAGCCCTTGAAGCTTACAAATTCGATCTGGTCATCACAGATTATCAGCTCAAATGGTCTACTGGATTAGATGTTCTCAAACAGATTAGAGCGCTCGATGCTGACTGTCCCGTTATTATGTTCACCAATACTGGGACGCAAGAAACGGCAGTCGCGGCGATGAAAGCGGGACTCAATGACTACGTAGTCAAATCGCCGCAGCATTTTGTGCGGCTGCCAGCCTCTGTTCGCTCCGTTTGGGAACAGACTCAGACCCGTTTGCGAGCTGCCACCTTAGAAACTCGGCTGCAGTCCTTGCTCAATCGTTTGAACGTGGGGCTATTTGAGCTAGGGGATGGTGGTGAGCTGCTGGAGATCAATCAGGCCCTGCTCAACCTATTGGGCTTGAACTCACCTGAGGCGGCGCAGCAAAGCATTAATAGTCAGCTACAGCCTCAAGGTGGAGATCTCAAAGACAAAGCGCCACGTCAGCGTGAAGTTAGACTGCAGGCAGAGAATGAGTCGATTTGGCTGCGGGTGAGTGAAACTCTCTCCCAGAGCGGCAACTCAGCCAGAATTGAAGGACTAGTTGAAGATATTACGGCCCAAAAGCAGGCTGAGCTAAAGCTGCAGCAGCTCACCACCA
>JAAHIC010001085.1 GCA_010671965.1 Leptolyngbya sp. SIO4C5 | reverse complement strand
CCCGGCTCCCTTCCAGCAGAATTGAGCAAGAGAGGGAGCCGGGGATAATGGGGCGTCAATCTGTAACTTTGAATTTTATTTTTGGCCTAATTATTTTTCTTTGACTATGTCTGGTTCGATAAAATTTTCTGTCTACGGCCTCTCTGACGGAGCATAAAGACGATTCATCCAGGGATAAGACCCACGGAATGTTACCTTGAACAAAGGAACCTTTCAGTGAGTCGCTGCTCCACTCAGTAGAGTCAAAATGTACCAGCGTATTCTTATTTGTACAGATTTTTCTGACGGTCTTTACCGTCTAGTAGATTTCGTCCCCAACTTAGTTGCAGGTGGGGCAAATTACATTGTTTTTTTTAACAACGTCTCTCTAGAAGCAGATCGAGAGATACCTCGGGTTGACACTGACAAAGTAGAAGCCGCCAAGCAGCAGCTGGCCGCAGCCCTAACGAACGTTCCAGAGGGCGTCACGGTCAAGGTAGAGGTTCAGTCAGGCCGGGTCATTGACAACATTTTGAAGCAGACCGAGGTGCATCAGGCAGACGTGATTCTGCTGGGGATGCCGACGCGATCGCTCCTGCGCGAAACCATCTTTGGCAGTACAACAATTGAGCTGTCTGAAAAAACGTCTGTGCCGCTGCTAATTTTGCGGCCCCAGCTTATTTCTGCCTACACCACTGAGGAACTAGGCCTGCGCTGCCAGCATCTATTTCGCTATTTCCTGATCCCCTACGATGGCAGCGAGGGAGCTGACTATTTGGTGAGCCAGGTAAAACAGCAGGCTCAGGCCAGAGCCAATCGCGCTTTGGAAACCTGCCGTCTCTGCTGGGTGATTGACGATAGTGCCCGCCGCGAGATTCAGGCTTCTGACCCAATTGGAGCTGCCCAGGAAAAGCTGGAAGCTGTCAAAGCCGAGCTAGATTTACCGGATTTAGAGGTCAAAACTGAGGTGCGCCAGGGGTCTCCCATTGAAGAGATTCTGATGGCAGCCGAGGTACACGATATTAGCGCGATCGCTGTTTGTCCGGGCAGCCGGGGCCGTTTCCTCAGATGGTCAGTGCCTAGCATGACGCAGGACATCCTGCGGCGTAGTTGGCATCCCGTTATCTATTTTCCGCCCCAGCAGCAATCTTAGTCAGGCGTTTTCCACAGGCATCGCAGGTGGAGGCCGTGCAGCCTCGGACTTGAATATGACGCTGCTAAAAGCCTGCTGCTCGACCGGGCTTACAAGGACGTGTTGAGTGACGCATTTGACAGCGTTGTTGCCGCCAGCGTCTTTTGAATCTTAGGCTTGAGCACAGTGTTTAACTCGTTACGCAGCAGTTCTTTGCTCTGCTGTGGGTTGCCAATCGAAGTCTGGACGCGGCCCATCGTGACCCACTCTTTGAGTAGCTGACACTGAGACAAGGCAATGCTGGCTGTCAGA
>JAAHIC010001084.1 GCA_010671965.1 Leptolyngbya sp. SIO4C5 | reverse complement strand
AGTTACAAAGACATGGATGAGGATATTAGCCAGTACTTTGATCAACCCTACGATCTAAAACTGGTGGTTCACAGCCCAGAACTATTCGCCAATGACCACATTCTCGATCTCTGCTCGGAAGATGAACGCTATCGCCATCAGTCCATCGAGCAGCTCCAGCGGGTGATTGACATTACGCGATCGCTCAAACCCTATTTTCAATCTGAGCGGCCCCAAATTGTCACCAACGTAGGAGGGGTCACTGCCGAAGCGCCACTCTCGGTGAGCGATCGAAAAAAGCGATATGAGCTATTGCTCAACAGCCTGTCAGCACTAGAAACCAGAGGTGTGGAAATTATGCCTCAAACCATGCCGCCTTTTCCCTGGCATTTCGGCGGGCAGCGATATCACAACTTATTTTTGGACTGTCAAGATATTGCCGACTTTTGTGGCCAACAAGGGTACCGAATCTGCTTGGATGTTTCGCACACCAAGCTAACTTGCAACCAGCAGCAATGGTCCTTTAAATCCTTTATTCAGCAGGTTGCACCTTATGCTGCTCACTACCATATTGCCGATGCGAAAGGAGTAGATGGCGAGGGATTACAAATTGGCAAGGGCGAAATTGATTTTTTTGCACTAGCAGAAGATTTGAATACTCTCAATCCTACGGCTTCATTTATTCCAGAGATATGGCAAGGCCATAAAAATGGGGGCGAAGGATTTTGGCAAGCACTAGAACAGCTAGAAAGATGGTTCTGATCTAGCAGCTAGCTCAATGGAAGCAATAGTACTTGCAAACAAGCTATAGGTAATGAGTAAAAATGAGCCTTAACCTAGCGAAGCCTCGCAATCTCCCGTCTTTATTCAAAGGCTTAATCACTTTTGAGCATACCTTAACAGCGATATTTTTTATTTTAGGACTAATAGGAATTAACCATCATGAAATCTGGCGAGATGAGTTTCAGGCATGGCTAATTGCCAGGGACAGTCAGTCTATACTTGAGCTGCTCACACACATCGGCAATGAAGGGCATCCTGGGCTATGGCATCTCTGTCTTTATGGCCTTAGCCACTTGACCCATAACCCATTTGCCATGCAGTTTTTTCATCTCTTGATTGCTGCAGGTACTGTCTATCTCTTTGCCCAATACTCTCCCTTTACCACGGCTCAAAAAACCTTATTCGCTTTTGGCTATTTTCCCTTTTTTGAATATGCCATTATTAGCAGAAATTACGGCCTTGGAGTTTTATTTACTTTCTTATGCTGCATATTTTTCTCTAACCGCAGTAAAAAATTACTGCCGATAGCAGTAATCCTAGCGCTGCTGGCGAATACCAGCCCCTATGGCCTAATTTTCAGCTTCGTATTTTGGTTAATCCTGTTGATTTGGTTAAACAACAGGATTAACCAAAATACGAAGCTGAAAATTAGGCCATAGGGGCA
>JAAHIC010001083.1 GCA_010671965.1 Leptolyngbya sp. SIO4C5 | reverse complement strand
CAAAATAATCCACACCACGTCTACGAAGTGCCAGTACAGCTCCGCTGCTTCAATCCCAAAGTATTCTTCGCTAGAGTAGTGACCTGACTGCCGCGATCGCCACAGCACCGCCAGCATTAGCAACAGGCCCACAAAGACATGCAGACCGTGGAAGCCGGTCAGCGCATAGAAGGTACTAGCAAAGAGATTTGAAGTTAGACCGAATTCTAGGTGGCTATACTCATAGAGCTGACCCACCAAAAAGATAGCCCCCATCGCTGCCGTAATGCCAAACCAGCGCTGCATCCCAGCGACATCATTTTTCTTGATGGCAGTATCGGCCTGGTGAATCACAAAGCTGCTGGAAATCAGAATGAGGGTGTTGACACCTGGCAGCAGTAGCTCTAGCTCCGGTGTACCCTCCGGCGGCCACTCTGGAGCCACGACGCGAAAGGCTAAATAGGCTGAGAACAAGCCCAAAAAGATCATGCTCTCGGCCACCAAAAACAGGATGAGGCCAAAGACGCGGTAATCGGGATGTTCTTCATGGTGAGCAGCGCTCTCCTGCGCCACGCCCACAACAGCATTAGAGGTATTAACGGCTGAACCTTGCATAAGCAATAGAAAATGAGGGACTGGTAAATGTGTTCTAAGAGGGCGCGATCGCGCCCTCAGTCAGCTAGGCCGGAACTTCTTCGCCGTAGAGTTCTGGCGGGTCGCGATCGGGAATGTAGCCCAGGCCGTAGTCGTAAGGGCCTGTCTTCAGCACAGGCAGCTCCTCAAAGTTCTCAATCATAGGTGGCGAAGTGGTTTGCCACTCTAGGGTTAGTGCTCGCCACGGATTGGCGGGTGCTTTGGGGCCAAAAGCCCAGCTCCACACTGCGTTGATCAGGAAAGGAATCGTCGAGACGGCCAGGATATAGGATCCTACTGTAGCCAACACATTGAGATCGGTGAACTGGGGATCATAAAGGGCAATCCGCCGGTTCATGCCGCGCAGCCCCAGCTCGTGCATCGGCATGAAGGTGAGGTTCATGCCGATGAAGGTGAGGGCAAAGTGAATGCGGCCCCAGGTTTCATTCATCATTCGCCCGGTCATCTTGGGGAACCAGTGATAAACCGCCATATAAACCCCAAAGACGGCCCCGCCAAACAGCACGTAGTGGAAGTGAGCGACGACGAAATAGGTGTCGTGAACATGAATGTCAAAGGGGACTGCCGCCAGCATAACGCCGCTAATACCACCAATCAGGAAGGTGGCGATAAAGCCAATGGCAAAGAGCATAGCGCTGGTAAAGTCAATTTTGCCGCGCCAAAGGGTTGCGACCCAGCCAAAGACCTTGATCCCCGTCGGTACCGCAATCACCATCGTAGTGATCATGAAGAACATACGCATCCAGGGGGGAGTACCGCTGGTAAACATGTGGTGCGCCCAAACGATTAGGCCCAGAAAGCCGA
>JAAHIC010001082.1 GCA_010671965.1 Leptolyngbya sp. SIO4C5 | reverse complement strand
AGGCCACGAACACGAGCAGGAACAGAACAACTGAAAGCATGAAGACTCCCGGCGCAAATGAAGCGAGAACGCGCCAAAACGACACGGACGCAAGGACGCCCGCGATCGCCTTTCTTCAATTCGATACACACAGTCAAACAGGTCAATGCCAGCGGCGATCGCCTGAGCCATCTCTCGGTACGTCCCCACCCCCATCAAATAACGGGGCTTATCCTGGGGTAACAGCGGTGTCGTTGCCTGCACGATTTTTTCAATTAGCGCTGGCGGTTCTCCTACGCTGACCCCGCCAATAGCGTAGCCCGGTAGATCAAAAGTGGTAATGGCCTGAGCTGACGCCTGCCGCAAATCCAAATGCACCCCGCCCTGAACAATGCCAAACAGAGCCTGATCCGGTTGCTGATGAGCTTGAACGCAGCGCTCTAGCCAGCGGTGAGTGCGCTCAGTTGCTGCCGCCACCGCCGCTTTTTCTGCCGGATAGGGAGGACACTCATCAAAAGCCATAATCACATCGGCCCCCAAATGGTTCTGAATCTCCATTGAGCGCTCCGGCGTTAGATGAATCATCCGGCCATCACGCGGCGATCGAAATGTGGCGCCTTCATCGGTAATGGTGCGCATTTTGCTGAGGCTAAAAACCTGAAATCCGCCAGAATCCGTCAGGATCGGCCCCGACCAAGCCATAAACTTGTGCAACCCCCCGGCCCGCGCCACAATATCTTCCCCCGGCTGCAGGTGCAGGTGATAGGTATTTGCCAACACCATTTCAGCTCCCGCTGCTTGCAGATGTGCGGGTGTCACCGTTTTGACATTTGCCAGCGTGCCTACGGGCATAAAGCGAGGCGTATGCACTGGACCATGAGGGGTTGAAAAAATACCGGCTCGCGCTTGTGTGTGAGAACAGCAGGACTGACAGTGAAATGAAAACAAGGCTGACAAAGGGCTAAACAACGAATGCTGCAGAGTAACAAAGCAAAAGGCTGCGCTGGAAGGGCACAGCCTGCAGATGAATTAAATTAACGCAAACCTAAAGTCGAGAGCAGCCGGAAAAACTCTATGTAGAAAAGTTATCGTCATCCATGCAGACATCCCAACTGGCTGAAAGCGCTTCTGCTACCATCGCCTCTAAAGCCGCCGCATTAAGACTGCGGGCTGTTTGCTCCTGTAGCGGATTGGAGAGGGGAAACAAGCAAAAGCGGCGACTTTCTTGGACAAGCGTGAGACAAGCTTGCTGTTCGTCAGAACGGCTGAGTTCTAGGTAGTCAAAGCTTTGAACGTTGATATAAAGCGTGTGGTTGGCAACTAAAGTAGACTGCTGCGGATCGTTGAAGACTTCTAAGACATAGCCTTCGCCTTCGCTGATCTGCTCGTCGTGCTGATAGATATAGCGGACGCGACCGAGGTCATTGAGTAACCTCTGCATGTCTATTTTGTTAACGACTA
>JAAHIC010001081.1 GCA_010671965.1 Leptolyngbya sp. SIO4C5 | reverse complement strand
TGGCAGGCGATCGCGCCGACAGAACCACAGCCCGTAGACGCCACGGTGATGTATCTAATTCCTGCAGAGCCGATAGCCATTTAAGCAAGGTTTGCAGCTACGACCCGATTAGACAGGGAATGGCGTGAGCGGAGGGTTCAAATCGCGGGCGAGTGGGTGCCATATAGTCTGCTAGATACTGAGCATCACTGGCAATGCCAGAGAAGCGCCCCGAACCCCAAGTGTAGAGCCAGGGGAGGCCCAAAAAGTATAGTCCCTTCACGGTTGTGACGCCGCGCCTATGGCTGGGATAGCCTCTGCCATCAAACACTGGTACCTCAATCCAGCTAAAGTCAGTGCCGTAGCCAACTGACCAAATGACGCTGCCAATGTCAGCGGCGGCGTAATCTAGGGTCAAGTCGGTTTCCTCAGGCTGCCAAACCGGCTGATAGGGTGGCTCGGTGGGGGCGTCAATCTGATTTTGGGCAATGAATTTATCAATGGTTCGTTTAATGCTCTCAGCCACTGCATCCGCCTGATCGAGGTTTTGTTTCAGGTCGTTTTGAAACTGAAGCTGACGGCCTTGCACATCTTTCAGCCTGCCGTGTAGCTGCATTCCTTCTAGGGCAAACTGGCGCAGATCGATTTCTCGGCCGCCGCCGCGACCCGTCAGATAATGATTGGTTTTGTGGCGGGCCTGCTCTTTCTGCGGATGGCGATCGATGGGGATGTCGTAGTAGCCCATCTCTTCGAGCCAGTCCACCACGTCTCTGCCGCGATAACGCCGGGGCGATCGCGGCGCACCTCCCACACAAAGATGCACCTGCTTCCCCGCCAGATGCAGATCCTCGGCAATTTGACAGCCCGATTGCCCAGTGCCAACTACCAGGACTGCCTTATCCGGCAGCGATTGGGGATTTTTATACTCAGAAGAATGAATCTGCACAATGTCTGCAGACAGCCGCTCGGCAACTCTAGGAATTTTGGGCGTGTGATAACCGCCTACGGCCATCACGACCTGATCGGCGGTGAATTCACCAATAGAAGTGGTCACCTCAAATCGACCCAGATTGTTTTGCCGCACCCGCGACACTTCCACCCCTTCTTTCACAGGCGGATTGAACAGGGCCGCATAGTCTTCGATGTACTGCACAATCTTATCCCGCTGCATAAAGCCGTCTGGATCGTCACCGGAATAGGGGTAGCCCGGTAGACGGCACTGCCAGTTAGGCGTGACTAAACAAAAGGTGTCCCAGCGCTTAGAGCGCCAAGAGTGAGCGATCTTGTGCTTTTCAAATATCAGATGATCGATGCCGCGCTCTTGCAGGCAGTAGCTCATCGACAGCCCCGCCTGTCCGCCCCCAACGATTAAAACGGAATAGTGCGTAGCCATAGACAAACTCCTGGAGCAAGGCTGATATTACCTGCACCATAAAAGCTTTCAGCTAGACAGCTTTTATGA
>JAAHIC010001080.1 GCA_010671965.1 Leptolyngbya sp. SIO4C5 | reverse complement strand
AAGAAGGTGGCGAGCCAGAACAAATAGCTGATAGCCGTACGCTGACTATCGTGGGGTGAATGAGTAAGCGAGCGAGGATGAGCCATAATTGTTAAGACGCTAGAAGGCTTTTAATGGCGCTGGACTAGGTCAAGAAAGAGCTAGCTTTTCTACAATCGTAGAATCACACTATTGCTTCAATCATAGCGGGTTAAATATGAAGGCTAGCAACTGGGCAATCCCTCAGCTTCCAGGTCTTAGTTCCCAGCAGTCGGCTGATCTAGAGGCTCAAAATATTCACACGACTTTACAGCTTATTCGCCAGGGCAGCACCCAGGCCAAGCGCGAGCAGCTAGCCGCTCAGCTACGAATTCATATTCAGCACGTCAATAAATGGGTAGCACTAGCTGATTTGGCTCGCATCCCGGCGGTGGGCTGTCGTTACTGCGGGCTGCTGCTCCATGCTGGCATCAGTTCCTCAGCCCACCTAGCCCAAACTTCTATTCACAAACTCTATCCCCAAATTCGCCGCTTTTACGCCACTGTCTTGCATCAGATGCAGGCCTGTCCCCCTGCCGATGAAGTCAACCAGTGGATTCAGCAAGCCCGCGCGATCGCAGGGCATTCCGGCTAAGGCTGCCGCCAAGCCGACCTCGCCCCCCCTAATCGGGATACCAAAACATGCCCTTGATCCCCTCTGGATCAGGCATAAACCCTAAATTACGATAAAAATCTACGACCTGAGGATCGGCAAATAACGTCACGTTGCTGATGTCTTCGCTGCGCAGCTTCTTGATAAGCTGCTGCATCAGCGCTTTACCTAGCCCCTTACCCTGATAGTCAGGATGAACAACCACGTCCCAAATGGTGGCGTTGAAGGCGTGGTCTGAGGTGGCGCGCGAAAAGCCCACCAGCCGCCGCCTGTTAGGCTGTTGCTCCCACATAGAGACAACGATAAAGCTATGCTGAATCGCTTTGCGAACCTTGCGAATTGGCCGACGAGACCAGCCCACGGCGTCGCACAGCTCTTCTAGTTCATACAAGTCAATATCTCGACTCGTGCTGAAGAAGATGCGAGAGCCAGTGCTACCATTAGAAGCTTCAGAGACCGTTTCAGCAAAGTATTCCTCAGAGTGAGTTAGCTGGGAGGGCGCGGAAACCTCGGAGCTGCTAAATAAGCTTTTCCAAAAACCCATTCAGGCGCGATTGATGTATATAAGTAACGAAAAGACAATAACTAGAGTATACGCCTTAAAAACCGTCTCTCCTATGGAAAACTTGCGGTAGTTTGCAGAATTCTTTCTCCAAAAGCTGAGCTTGACCAACCATATCAGGGGAATTTGCCCGATGACAAGTCTTAGGTAGGTAGCCTAGAGTTAGATTTTTCAGGCCGATTAAAATTTTGCCTTTATCTATATTTGCAGTTGTTCCTGAATATACGTCAAGAGTTCCTTGCCAGCTAT
>JAAHIC010000108.1 GCA_010671965.1 Leptolyngbya sp. SIO4C5 | reverse complement strand
AAGAAATTTTATCAGTCAATGAGTAAATCTTCTGAGAACTGGCAAAAGCATCTTGCAAAAGTGTATAGAGATTTGACAGAGGGACAGGTTCTCAATGAATTCAATCATCGTGGTGCTTATCTAGCACTGAGGTATCTTACTGCACAATATCGCTTATCTGGTCCTGGAGAACAACTGATTGGTGTTCATGTCAATAGGGGCCTACCTTCTAAGCGTAAAGGGTTAGCAGAAACAGCCATCGCATCTGCATATGAATAACTACAGAAAACAATGCTCTACTGATGGTGAATGAATCTCACTCTATCGGTGTTGTGGGTCAGACCGGAAGAGGTATTGGCGAGGTGTACCATATCGCTCAGCTCGCCTACGGTTCTTCATTAGCTCATGTCAGACGGAAGCTCAGATTGATCAGACTATCACCGCTATGAAGAAAGCTTTCACCAAACTCATGGCAGCCGCATGAACTATCAGCACGCCATAATCACTGGCAGTTCTAGCAGTATTGGCCTAGCGATCGCGTACCAACTGGTTCAGCGCGGCACTCATCTCTCCCTCATTGCCAAGCCGTCAGGAACGCCTGCAGGCGGCTGTGGCCGAGCTGACTGCGCTTAGACAGAACGCCGAACAGAAGATTGCCGCCTTTGCCGCCGATGTGACCGATCGCGCTTAGCCTGAGCAGGCGCAGGTGACGGCGATGGCCCAGTGCCTCAGTCCAGATCAGGTAGCTCAAGACGCTTTGCGCAGCCTCGACCAGCAGCAGTTTATGGATTACCCCTGGCCTAGAAATGGCGCTGCTAGCCCGCTGGCACGGCCTGATTACACCTGTGCTGTAAGTGGCAGTTCGATCGCGTTGTCAAAGCGGTGCGGCGCGATCGCTATTGATAGGCTGGGGTATTCAGGATCTGGCCTGCGGTAAATCAATCCAAAAGCGGCTGCCCTTTCCCGCTTGCGACTCAACGCCAACCTCACCGCCTACTTTTTCGACCGCCTTGCGAGCGATCGCTAGGCCAATGCCAGTGCCGGCATAAGACTCAGAACCGTGTAATCGTTCAAAGACGCCAAAAATTCGCTCCTGCTGCGCTTCAGGAATACCAATGCCGTTGTCTTCAATCCAAAGCCGCGCCATACGAGAAGTAGCAGGCTGAAAGGACTCGCTATGCCATGACTCTAAAACTTCTGCCCAGATCCGAATCTGAGGCTGAACCTTGGGATGAACAAATTTAATTGCGTTGGAGATTAGATTCAGAAACGCTTGGAGCAAGATTGGCTTATGAGCCATCACAGTCGGCAGGGGCTGTTCAACTAAAATTTGCGCTTGAGACTGCTGCACGGAATGCTCCAATGTTGAAAGCGCCGTTGATATCACTACGCCTACATCAACAGGTTCTACGGGCGTTTCGGCTCGACTAAGGCGACTGTAAGCGAGTAAGTCTTCAATTAAATTGCCTAAGCGAGTAGCACTAGTTTGGATTCGATCTACGTAATCAATTCCCGTAGGATTTAGTTGAGAACCACAGTCTTCAAGTAATGCTTGGCTAAACCCTTCAATGGCCCGCAGAGGTGCTCGGAGATCGTGCGCAACAGAGTAGCTAAAGGCTTCGAGTTCCGTATTAGCTACTTGCAACTGCCGCGTAAGGCGTCCTCGCTCAATCCCATAGCGAATCGATCGCATCAGTAACTGAGGAGTAATTTCGCCCTTAATTAAAAAATCCTGTGCCCCCTGATTGATCGCCTGTAGCGCTTGCTTTTCATCATTAGCAATCGTGAGGACGATGACAGGTACGTGAGAAACGGCTTCGCGAAACCGGATAACTGTATTGAGGCCATCAGAGTCAGGTAAAAACAGATCTAACAGCGCTAAATCAAAAGACTGCTGCTGAACGGTATCAATTGCTTCGCTGAGGCGTTCTACAAAGACTAAGCGCCACTGCTCCGAGCCTGACTGCGAGAAAATTTGATGCAGTAAATTAGCGTCGCTGGGGCTGTCTTCAACAACTAAAATCGAAAAAGGAGTCTGAGTCATAGTTGACTTATTGGGAAGGTAGAGCAGCAGTCCTCAGCCAAAAGCTGTCAACTGTCTGTATCATCTGCAAGAAACTTTGCACGTCAAACGGCTTGACGATGTAGCAGTTGGCGTAGAGCAAATAGGACTGTTGAATATCTTTTTCGGCTGCTGAAGTCGTAATGACAATGACTGGAATCTCTTTGAGGTCAGGATCAGATTTGATCTGATGCAAGACCTCGCGCCCATCTAGTCGGGGTAAGTTGAGATCTAGGAGAACGAGGTCTGGACGAGGCGCTTTGGTATAAGGCTCCTGTTGTCTCAAATAGGCGATCGCTCGCTCACCATCTTCTAGCCAGTGAGTTTGGTTCTTAATTTTACTCTGACTTAACCCCCTGCGAATTAGGGCGGCATCACTTGCAGAGTCTTCAACCAGCAGGATATTCAAGTATTTGTTGGTTTCGCCTATCATGTCTCTTAGTCTGAATTGATAGCAGCTACAGCAGCAGTTTTAGAAGGAGTCTGGGCTAGGGTGAAATAAAAGGTGGTGCCCACACCAGGCTCAGAGTCTAACCAAATTTTACCGTTGTGTTGCTCTATGATCCTTTTGCACAGGGCAAGCCCAACCCCAGTGCCCGGAAACTCTCGCTGGGTATGCAGGCGCTTAAAGATCTTGAAGATGCGATCGAAATACTCAGGCTTGATGCCAATACCGTTATCTGCCACGCTGAACAGCCACTGCTGGTGTTCAGTAGGTTGGGCTTTAATCTGGATCCGCAGCGGCACGTCGCGGCGAAATTTGAGGGCGTTACTCAGCAGATTTTGAAAGAGCTGCACAATCTGAGAATAGTCCGCAAGCAAATGAGGCAGGGAATCGACTTCAATTGCGGCTTGATTTTCCTGAATGACAGACTGCAAGTTACTCATTGCGGCCTCAACGGCCTGGCGGCAGGCAAAGAGGCTAAAGGGATGACTGTCGCTGCCGGCCCGCGAATAGGTGAGCAGATCTTGAATCAAACTCTGCATTCGCCGAGTGCCGTTGAGAATATAGTCCATATATTCTGAGGCAGTGGCGTCAAGCCTATCAGCATACTCGTTGTTGAGCAACTGCGTATAGCCACCAATGGCTCGCAGTGGCTCCTGCAAATCATGAGACGCAATATAGGCAAAGTCTTCTAAAGCCTCATTGGAGCGAGACAGCTCCTCGCGCAGACGGTTCTCTTGCTCAAATAGCTGCCGATATTTTTGTTCATTGTCCCGTAGCGCTCTCAGGGCGCGATTGCGCTCAATCGATGCTCGAATATAGTGTTCTAGCAAAGAAGATTGAAGATAGGCTTTATCGAGATAGTCAGCGGCTCCCGATCGCAAGGCGGCAATGTCCAGTTCGCGATCGCCTTGCCCGCTCAAGATAATTACTGGAGCATGATATTGCCGCTGCTGGATCATCTGTAGCAGTTCTAGCCCATCATGCTGACCCAGCCGATAGTCTACGAGATAAACATCGTGACGCTGCTGCTCAATTCTGGTGGCTGCTTGCTCAAAAGTAGGTACCCAGTCAAGCTGAAACTGCTGTTCTCGTACCTCATCTAGCAGATCTCGAATTAAAAAAAAGTCATCCTCATCATCTTCGACTAGTAAGACGCTAATAGCGTTATCGATCATCTCAAATCTCTCTAGAGGGGAGGGCCACAATCTCAAACCAGTAGCGGCCAATGCATTTAATTACTTCAACCAGTTGTTCAAAGGTAACAGGCTTGACGATAAATGAGTTCACCCCTAGTGAATAAGAGCGCACAATATCTTCTTCCTGCTGAGAAGTGGTCATCACAATGATAGGAATATGTCGCAGATGCGAATCAGCCTTAATTTCCAGTAAGGCCTCACGCCCATCTTTTCTTGGCATGTTCAAGTCTAACAAGATCAAACCGGGACGCGGTGATAGAGCTGGATCTTGATAGGCCCCGCGATGATGTAGATAATCCAGCAGTTCTTCACCGTCATTGACAAAATAGAGTGGATTCGCCAGCCGACTTTCCACTAAGGCTTCTTGGGTCAATAAGCGATCGTCTTCATCATCTTCAGCCATCAAAATAGGGACTGGATCGCCGCTAGGCACATTGGTCATGCAAACGAAGAATAAAGGATAGAAGTATTCTACGGGGTTTGCTGCTTGGGTAAGGTCACGGTAAAAACAGTTCCTTCACCTGGCCTGCTGTTGGCCGTAATTTGACCGCCATGACGTTCGACAATTTTGCGGCAGATGGCTAGGCCGATACCAGTTCCCTCATACTCTGAGCGGCCATGTAGGCGCTGAAACGGAATAAAAATGCGGTCAAGATACTTTGGCTCAAATCCGATACCATTGTCTGCAATTTGGAGCCGAATGAACGGATTAGCGGGATCCTGAACGCTCTGATCTACTTTGACCTTGGGCGGTACATCAGGTCGATGAAACTTGAGAGCATTGCCAATCAGATTTTGAAACATTTGCCGCATTTGCAAGGGATCGGCCTCAATTGTGCCTAACTCATCAATTTCGATTTGACCCTGAGTTTGCTCAATTCGCATTTCTAAATCAGAGCACACATTTTGCACCACCGTGTTGAGATTAACGGCGGTGAAGGGCTGAGCTTTGGTTGTCACCCGAGAGAACATGAGCAAATCCTGAATCAGCGTTTGCATCCGCTGGGAGGCATTATTCATGCGGCGTAGATAGTCCTGCCCTTTTTCCCCTAGTGCCTGACTGTATTTGGTCTGTAGGCGATCGCCAAATGCCTGGATTTTTCGCAGAGGTTCTTGCAAATCGTGAGAGGCGACGTAGGCAAAATCCTGCAGTTCTTGATTGGAGCGAGCCAAGTTCTGATTGACGGTTTGTAAGGTTTGCTCCATGCGCTTCAGCTTACTAACTTCGACCACCACAATGCCAAAGGCGGTAGCAATCTGCTCAGGATTTAAAATGGGAAAGTAAGAAGCCAGCCAATAGCGCTTGACTCCCGGCAGTTTTGGCGTTTCTCCGATCACTTCCCGATTAACGGCCTGACCGACTTGTTTGACCTCTTCTAAAACCTCAGTCACCACTGGAGCTAAGTCAGGCAGCACTTCAGCAATAGTTTGGCCCAAGTGCTGCTCTGCCAAAACACCATTTATATCGGCTAGGGCCTGATTGATTTGGCGGTAGCGCCAGCGATCGTCAATAATACAAAGGCCAATATCTGCACTCGAAGCGGCCTCAAAAAAGGCGGTCAGAAGGGCTTCACGGGCTTCAACTTCTTGCTGCAAAGATTTGCGTTCGGCCACTTCTTGCGCTAGTCGCTGATTGGCTGCCTCAAGGGCAGCGGGACTACGAAGGGCTAAAGCTTGCGGCACGATGGATATTAAAGTGGCGGCTGTTCCCAGGGAGACAATTGCGGTGATGCCCTTAATCAGCCCTGATACCCAGTAATCGGGATGCCAGAGAGTCCATACGGCCATCAGATGGGTTGTTCCACAGGCAACAATAAAGGCGCTGAACAGCCAAAAAACTTCTGGATAGGGAATATCCTGACGGCGGCGCACAAAGTAGACCAGAATCAGCGGAATTGAGTAATACGCTAGGGCAATGAGTCCATCTGCAATCACATGCAGGCTCACCAGGGAAGTTTGCCACAGATAACAGTGACCGTGGGGAATAAGGGCCATTGTTGATATCTGCGAGAAGAAACTAAACATAATCCAAGATTGCTGAGATCAGACGATTGGTGAAAAGTGCCTCTTGATCTTAGTAATGGAAGACTGCATGTACAGAAGAAAAGGAAATATTTCGGAAAACGTCGTACATAAGCCAGCCTTATACAATGAGTCTGCAAATTTGAGGCAATCTTTCACAAAAAACCGCTCGTCTGCAAAACAATTGCATAAACTAAACAATATGGTGTTTAGCAAAAGCATAGACTTTTAGCTATGAACTAGATTTGGCTCACTCAAAGCTATGATCTTGTTTCTGAATACGCTACCAACACACAGGTGAACTTTGAGCAGGTGTTCCGTGCGATACAGGCCTTGTCCTGTAGGCAATACACACGATAGGTATAAAGCGGAAATCATGGATAAGTTTGAATCAAAACAGTCGCAACCCGAACTGGATATTAACGAAGGCTGGGTTGTGCAGGTATATGGCAGTAACCGCCGTTTGCTCTGTGTCTTAGAACCCTCTCACGGCTGGATTTTTCTAACTGGCTGCTGCGTCAGCTTGTTGCTATCAGTCTTTTGGGTCAACGCTGCTCGCTGCAGCGCTCCGATTGAACCCATCGACCCACCCAAACCCCCTGCACTGCAGGTAGATTAGGGCATTCTGTTGCTGAGTCGTTAGTAGTTCTGAAGTAGTTCTAAAATTTTGCTGCTGCCGATAAACAGATATGTGATCGGTCAGCGATCGCAGTCGCGTCACATCTTGGGTGTGATTTGGCTGCGATCGCTGTGTGAGTTGGCTGAGCCTTTGGCGCCCAACAGCAAGAGATAGAGAAAAATCTGCGATCGCTATTTACATTAATCAGATATGGGCTAAAAGCTGCCGAATAAAAGAAAAACTTATGAATTGCATTTAGCATTCGTTTTTGATTCGTGCTATGCGGCGCAAATTGAAACGCATTTTTAAGATAGACTTATACATATGCAAAGTTAATCTTCAATAGATTTAAGTCTATTGAAAAAGGTACGGGACAGCTTTGTTTCCCTGCCCCGTTCAGAGAACAGCCACCTCTGGACACCCTGTTGACAGGTTCTTGCGTAACACCTGTGTTGTAGGGGTGAAGCGCTTCACCCTTCTTTCTTTAACTTTTTAAGCTCACTTGTCACAATAATCACTCCTCGTGAGAGGAGGCGAAAGGAGGTATTTGTTTGTGGATTTCTTATCTGATTTCTTGGCGCTCTTTTTGGCGAAGTTGCAGTCCCCGACACTTGGCTTTCTAATTGGTGGTATGGTCGTTGCCGCCGTCAATAGCCGACTGCAAATTCCAGATGCGATCTATAAGTTCATTGTCTTCATGCTGCTCATAAAAGTTGGCCTGAGCGGCGGCATTGCGATCCGCAATGCCAATCTGGCGGAGATGCTGTTGCCTGCCCTATTTGCCGTGGTAACGGGGATCCTAATCGTGTTCATCGGGCGTCACACATTGGCCAGGCTGCCGAAAGTCAAAACCGTGGATGCCATTGCCACCGCAGGCTTGTTCGGTGCCGTCAGTGGCTCAACCCTCGCCGCCGCCCTGACGTTATTGGAAACAGAAGGCATCGAATACGAAGCCTGGGCCGCTGCACTTTATCCCTTTATGGACATCCCGGCGCTTGTGACTGCGATTGTCTTGGCCAGCGTTTATCTCAGCAAGCAGCGTAGCAGGGCAGATGAGGTTATCAGCAAACAGGAGTATCTCAGCAAGCAGCCCGTTACCGCAGGTGGATATCCCAGAGAGCAGCGCATTACCGCAGGTGGGTATCCCAAAGAGCAGGGCGCCGCAGACAAACGGGTTGAGATATGGCCTATCGTCAAGGAGAGTCTCCAGGGATCTGCCCTATCGGCACTGCTGCTCGGCCTCGCTCTAGGTGTACTGACCCGGCCAGAAAGTGTCTATGAGAGCTTCTTCAATCCTCTCTTCCGCGGCCTACTTTCAATACTAATGCTGGTAATGGGTATGGAGGCAGCTGCAAGGATCAGCGAGCTGCGCAAAGTGGGCCATTGGTACGCTCTATATGCCTTAATAGCACCGCTGCTGCATGGGATCATCGCCTTCGGTTTCGGCATGATTGCCCACGTCACTACAGGATTCAGCCTTGGCGGCGTCGTCATCCTAGCCGTCATTGCCGCCTCCAGTTCAGACATCTCAGGGCCACCCACTTTACGAGCCGGTATCCCGTCGGCTAATCCCTCTGCCTACATCGGCTCGTCCACAGCCGTCGGCACGCCAGTGGCGCTTGCCTTGGGAATACCACTCTTCATTGGGCTGGCCCAGGCGCTGGGCGGCTGAACCTAGAGGGAGCATGGTCTGCTGGTGCTCCGGCCCAGCGACTAGCGCAGCGGCTAGATCAGCGCGATAGCGCGCGGTGCTGCCGTTTTCCTAAGTTCCTAAGTTTTTGCACAGTTCAATTAATACACACGTCGAGAGGTAACACACATGACCCAGCAAGCCACCAAACTCGTCATCGTTACGGAAAGGGTACTGCTGAAGAAGCTTGCTAAAATCATTGATGCAGCCGGGGCCACTGGTTATACGGTGGTAGACGCTGGCGGCAAAGGCAGCCGCAACGTGCGCTCGTCAGGACAACCCACCGTCAGCGACACCTACTCAAATATCAAGCTCGAGGTGCTCACCCCCAATCGGGATATGGCCGTGAAGATTTCGGATGAGATCGCAGCTAAGTTTTTCGACGACTATTCGGGCATCGCCTATCTCTGTGGAGTGGAAGTGCTGCATGCGCACATGTTCTAACTGAAAATCCCAGTCAATCAAACCCCAAAAGCCGGGTGCCCTTACCCCGGCTGTCGCAGGTCACGAAAGGCGGGAAGATCCCATACAGGGACATTCAGCCATATCTCTGCCCGCTCGGTCTGCTATGTGACAAACGAAGCGGTAAGCTTTTTGCAGCATCGCTGCAATTGTCACTTTAAAGGGAGCTTTTGTGTCAAATTTTCTGCTGACAAATACTCAACCTCTCTTGGCCCAAGCGCAATCCCTGGCTCTGCCAATCGGGGAAATTACCAGCCTGGTGAATACGCTAATTGTGCTGTTGTTGGTGGCCACTGGCGTTGCGTTGGTAACTCGGTGGCTGCGAATTCCCTATGTTGTGGGGCTGGTGTTGGCCGGACTGGCAATTACCAAGCAGGCTCTCCCTGAGGCAATTGGGCTCAATCCAGATGTGATTCTGAATCTGTTTCTGCCAATTTTGATTTTTGAGGCAGCCGTCAATACTGATATCAGCCGTTTGCGGAGCACCCTTAAACCGATTGCCTTATTGGCCGGGCCGGGGGTCATCCTCTCGGCGGTGATTACCTCAGCTTTGCTCCAAACCTGGTTGGACCTGCCCTGGATTACGGCGGCGGCGGTAGGGGTAATTTTGACCATTACGGATACCGTTTCGGTGATTGTGGCGTTCCGAGGAATTCCTGTGCCGGCCCGCCTCACCACCATTGTGGAAGGGGAAAGTCTCTTCAATGACGGGATCGCGCTGGTGTTGCTGAGTCTGATTACGACGATTCACTTGGAAGGCTCCTTCAGTCTGAGCGGCGGTATCCAGCAGGTGGCGATCGCCTTTATCGGCGGCGGTATTCTGGGGGTTGGCTTGGGCTATCTCTGCGTCGGTCTGTTTCGCCAGTTAGATGATGCCCTCAGTAGTATTTTGCTAACGGTGGCGGTGTCATTAGGCACCTTTCAGATTGGGCAGGCGTTGGGGGTGTCGAGCGCGATCGCGGTCGTGATTGCGGGATTGGTGATCGGTACTTTGGGCTTTCGCCGCACGTCAGCCTCAACCCGCGTCACCCTGTTGAACTTTTGGGAGTATGCCGGGTTTGGGGTCAATACCTTCATCTTTTTGCTGGTCGGCATTGAGGTCGATCCTCGAATTCTGATTCAGGCGCTCCCAGCCGCGCTCTTGGCAATGGGGGCTTACCAAATGGGTCGGATCCTGACCATCTATCCGCTACTGTTCTTGCTGCGATTTTTTGATCGCCCCTTGCCGCTACGCTGGCAGCATGTGCTAATCGC
>JAAHIC010001079.1 GCA_010671965.1 Leptolyngbya sp. SIO4C5 | reverse complement strand
TTGGGCTTTTCTTTTGCTTGGGCTATGGCCTACGGCTCATTGCCCAAGCAAAAGAAAAGCCCATGTGGGGACCACGCCGCACCAACGAAACACAGATGGATGATGACGAAGAAGAGCCAAGTGGCAGCAGCAGCTTGACATCTCTGTGGACGCGATTTGCTCTCTATGCGCTCATCCTAGGGGTAGCGGGTTATGGTGTGGCCCAGTCCGGCATCAACCTGGCCACCCTCACAGGCATTTCTGAGTCTGCTGTCGGTGCGCTGTTCACGGCAATTTCTACTTCCCTGCCAGAACTGGTCACGGCGATCGCAGCGGTACGGCAAGGCGCACTCACCTTAGCGATGGGAGACATTATCGGCGGCAACTCATTTGATGTCCTGTTTTTGGCTTTCTCAGACATGGCTTACCGGCAAGGGTCGGTGTACCACGCCATTACCCAGCGCGAAACCTTTTTAATCGCCCTCACAATTTTAATGACAACAATTCTGCTGCTAGGACTCCTACGGCGCGAAAAATACGGTATTGCCAACATCGGCTTAGAAAGCTTTTTAATTATTGTGCTCTACCTAGGTGGGGCGCTGTTCTTAGTAACTGTCCGCTGAGTCGCTCATCTTTTAGTGCGGCTGAGCAGGCGGGCTGCCAAAACGCCGCCGACAAAGCCAAACAAGTGGCCTTCCCAAGAAATACCGGGCTGATTAGGCAGAACGCCCCATACCAGGCTGCCGTACAGCATAAACGACAGTAACGATAGGGCAATACTGACAACGCTGCGCTCGAAATAACCGCGCAACAGCAAAAATCCCAAATAGCCAAAGATGAGGCCACTCGCGCCAATATGCACCGAGTTGGGAGCGCCCGTCAGCCAAGTGCCTAAGCCGCCAACTAAACCCGCGATCGCCGTTACCCAGATAAAGTCACTGGTTTCGCGCAGCATGACAAACCAGCCCAGCGTTATCAGCGGAATTGTATTGGCAATCAAATGTTCAAAGTTGCCGTGCAGCAGAGGCGCAAATAAAATTCCGCGTAGCCCAATCAGGCTGCGCGGCCAGATACCATAGGTCGTATCCAGATAGCCGCGCAGAAAAAAGGTGTCTAGTAGTTCCACTGCCCACATCAAGGCAACAAAACCGCCCAGGATAAAGGCTTGAGAGCGAATCTCTTGAGCAATAGTACGGGAACGATTCTGGCTCATGAGGCAATAGGTGAGTGCTTTTTCTCTATCTATAGCTTGTCAAATAGGCAATGGCGACGCTGCAAGCTTAATTTTTTCGGAAAGATTGCAATCAGCAGAGAAAAAAGGATTCAAGTTTGACTAACCTGAATCCTTAAAACCCTTTGAGGGCCATATTCACTTCTGGGGGCAATCTAAAATAAAAAGTCGTTCAACAGTCGTTCAACGGTGGGGGGACTCCACCGTTGAACGACTGTTGAACGACTTTTTATTA
>JAAHIC010001078.1 GCA_010671965.1 Leptolyngbya sp. SIO4C5 | reverse complement strand
TCTCATCAATACCATCCCAAAGCTGTTCGATTGGAAGCACCTTGTCTCTCATTGCCTCCTGCCATTCCTGTCGAAAACTTTCCTCAGCCGGACTCAACTCCACACTTTCCCGAAACAAACGAATAATTTGCAGCAAATTCGGTAAATACTCCGGTGGTGTTTGTTGTATTTCATCTATTACCCGCTGCATCATTCCATCATCTCTTGAAAAATCAGTCATGTTCTCTGACCTTATTAAACACGTTTGCTTTAATTATCTTCAGCAGTTTAAGGGCGTGGCAGTGCTAAGTCCCTACTGGGGTGTGACTGCCTCACCCAAACCCGAAATTCTCGCAATGCTTGACTTCGGCCTACCTCGCGCGATCGCGCGACAAAATCATTCACCCTCTCCGCGATCGGCCAGCCTGGAAACGTCGGACTCTCTGCCACCGCCACGTACTGCTCCTCTCGCAAGACCTCAATTTTGAGCCTGTTATCGTCATAGCGCCACAGTTCTGGCACTCCCAGCGCTGCATACGCCTCTGTCTGGGTTTTAGAAGTTAAATCAATCTCGATCGCCAAATCAGGGGGCGGGTCAACCGTTAGATCAATTCGCGCCTTACCAATCATCCGCGCGTAATTTTGAATGTAAAACGAATCATCTGGCTCCACCCCCTTCGCCATATCCTGCCGCTTAAACGTCGTCGAGCCAAACAGACTCACAATCTCTATCCAACTCCTCCAGCAAAACCTTCACCAAATCGCCAATTAAGACCTTAGCCTTCTCGTGTTCCGGTAGCGGCGACATAATCGAAAGCATCCCATCACTATAGGCAATGCGCGTATTGCGAGCCTCTCCTAGCTCCTGCAAAATTGCCTCAAATTCAGCCCAGCTCACATCCTGCAAATCCAATCGCTGACCGGACGGTATCTGGAGCTGACGGAGCTGTAGCGTCACCATGTTTGAGCTTTTTGCCTCCGCGACCTGAGCCTAATATAGCCCCTCAGAACATCTCGTAGGAAAGGCCAAGCGTGTCTAGGCAAGCTTTGGTTAATAGGCGGGAGCCGCCAGACAGGAAATGGCTGCCCCCAGCGCCGATCCCGCAATCACCTGCACCGGCGTGTGCCCCAGCAACTCCTTCAGCCGATCCTCGTTAAACTCTGTATTTTCCTGGAAAAACTCGTCCACAATCTGATTTAGGATTCGCGCCTGCTTGCCTGCCGCCTGCCGCACCCCCGTGGCGTCATACATCACAATCACCGCAAACACAGACGTTACCGCAAACGCTGGACTGCCCCAGCCCATTGTCTGACCAATGCCGCTCGCCAGCGCCGTCACCAGAGCGGAATGGGCACTGGGCATACCGCCCGTTTCCACCAAAACCCGTAGATTAATCTTGCCGTGCCGCAGATACTCAATCACCGCCTTGAGCACCTGCGCAATCAGACAGGCAATTAGCGCTACA
>JAAHIC010001077.1 GCA_010671965.1 Leptolyngbya sp. SIO4C5 | reverse complement strand
CTCCAGAATCAGATGTACATCGTGCATCTGATTCTGGAGAACCTTTTTATGCGGGAAGAAGCAACAGTGAAGCTGGTTCTAGATTGCCTCTATGATGTTGGCTCAGTCAATCTGATTAACGAGAGATTTACCAATCGGCCGCTGAATCGGGTGATGAAAATGATTGCCAAAATGACGAAGCCAGCTTTTCGCTTTTTTGCTGTTCGCTGGTTTCAGAAAAACTGTCCTCGCCTCATTTCCGATTGGCTTTATACCCAGGTTATTTTTTCCGGTGATTTTTTAGAAGCTTCGCCAATTCCGACCCCTGACGCTGAAGGGTAGGGCAAAGCTGTAAGCCTGAGATCGCAGACAAGTTCATTAAGCCAACAGTTTTTCACCCGCTTCAATATTTTTCTAAGCTAAGCTGAGCGCCGATCGATATACTCTCGCCAGTAGACAATTTGTTGCTGACTGTTCAGCTGAATAATAATGGCATCGTCAGCCCGCTGCTGCTGGCCGGTTTGCAGATTCGTCTCGTGCCACTGCCATTCCACCGCCACAGCATTCGCCTGTGAAATAACTCTCTGCACCGTAATTTCAACTCGGTTATTGGCGGCAAAAAATTCCGTCGCCGCTTGGTAAACCTGCGATCGCCCCAAAAGGTGCTGACCCGGTGCGATGAACTGACAGTCTGTGGCAAAATCAGCCACAATCTGGTCCGGATCGGCGTTTCCCCAGCCCTCAGCCTGACGGGCTACGAGCGCTTGGGCCGATGCTGGAGAAAGGGTCATGAGTATAGGTTCCCCGCTTAAGAAATCGCCACCGAAAGTAACCAGTTCGCTATGACCTGGGGGGCTAATCCAAATAGCTAATGGAATCAAGCTGACGCTGAGGGCAGCCCGAAGAATATAGCTGCTCATAAGCACCTCTAAAGCGAAGGGAGACGCGCCATTGACACGTCCCCCTTCGTTTAGATCAGCCTGTAGCAGTTATCCTTCCAGGACAACCTTCCCGACCATGCCAGCTCCACGGTGAGGCGCACAGTAGTAGCTGTACTCTCCGGTAGGCATGTCAGAGGTAAAGGTGGTGGAGTAAGACTCGCCAGGAGCAAAGGTGAGCTGCTCATGAGAAATCTTGTCTGCCAAAGCCTTATCTCCTGGGCTGTTTTTCTCGTCGAAGATGACGTTATGAGGAGCCATCTTGTTGTTGACCCAGGTGACCGTATCACCAGGCTTGACGCTGATGCTTGCCGGCTGGAAAACCAGCAGACCTGCGTCTGAACCCATTTTCACTTCATAGTTTTCTGCAGCAGCAGGGGCCGCCGTCAGAAAAACAGTCCCTGTGATGTTGCTTGGATCGCCAGGAATCTGCTCAGAGATTGCCTTCTCTAACTTCACCAGCGGTACCGTGAGAGACGCGTTACCGACTTCAATTTGCTGAACATCGCTAGCTTCACGGACACCGTTGG
>JAAHIC010001076.1 GCA_010671965.1 Leptolyngbya sp. SIO4C5 | reverse complement strand
TTTAACAGTAGGTCCAGGCGCTTTTTGGATTTTCTTGGTTGAGAACGCTGAGCAGATTCAAACAGTCCTCTTGGCTCCAACACCGCAAAATATCTCTATCGATCGAAGTATACTAACAACTACAAACAGATTAGACAGTCCACCGCCGCCTGATGAGGCTTTTGAGCAAACAAATAGAATAAGACCGCCTCAATTCTTTTCAGGAGGTGCGGTTTCTATTGAAGCTCAAGGTAATATCACAGTCATTGACAGCAGAATCCGAAATAATGTTGTAGGAATTCTAGAAAGAGAAGCGCTCACTCGTCTATCAGGAGAAGTTGTTTATCTCAACAATTCAGAAGTTTTGTCTGTTTCTGAAGTACGCTGCTTTGAAAATATATCTTGCCGAGACAATCCAAATGGAGATATCAGTCTCAATGTGGTAGATTTGCTACTGATGCAAGGGGATAGCCTGATTTCTGCTCGCGCATTTGAAGATGCCAATGGCGGTAATGTCTTCATTGATGCAGGTCAAGGCTTTGTGGTTGGGGGACGCCCCGGCGTTAATGGCAATGACATCATTGCTAGCGCTGAAGGGGGTGACGGCGGTTTTATCCAGATTAATGCCGCGGGTATCTTCGGCTTCCGAATCCAGCCAGCAGTACCCGGAAACCGAACCAACGATATTGACGCTAGCTCCGAATTTGGTAGCAGCGGCATTATTTCGACCACAAACTTGGACCTCGACCCCACTCGTGACGCGGTTGATCTTCCTGTAATTTTTGTGGATACTTCCCAGCTAGTAGGCCACTCTTGTCAGACAGCACTGATGACCGAAGAACACGTCAGTCGCCTAGTCGTTACGGGGCGAGGGGGATTACCACCCGATGTAACTGTTCCACTCAGCCCTGTTTTGGAGGAGTCTGACTGGATTGTCGTGGAGTCGGCAGTTAATGCTGAATCATCTGCAGTTCCCCTACATCTCTCTGTCAGCGATCGCCTTCCTAGCCCGCTATCAGCAGCGTGTTACCTGCTTGTTTCAGAGTCACCGTAGCGGGACAGAGAGCGACAGCAAATTTTCGCTATTTTGACATGCAGATTTATCTTTTTAAAGGATCCTCTAAGTTAAATTAGTCAAACTTTTTCCGTGTTCAATTGTTAAGCGATCTTTTTATACTTCTGGTTTTTACTGACAGCCTATTTCACTAAAGCCTTGCTATCTCTCGCATATAGAGCTGAGATAGAGAGAGTTAGATCTCAGCTTTACATTAACTTTAAGTAAACTTTATATTGTCTTTAACAACGGAAAATATATTAAATAAATTAAATATGCTGATCTATTTTTCGGTTGCAGCATACACTTATGTTTAATTGATGGGTCATTTAACAGCTATACAGAATTCTTCAACTTCTATTGACCCAAGCAGGTAGTCTTAAATAAACATAGGCTCCCCAATGGGGAGCCTATA
>JAAHIC010001075.1 GCA_010671965.1 Leptolyngbya sp. SIO4C5 | reverse complement strand
TGTTCGCTGTGGTGCTTAACACGGCGAACTTGACCAGTTCCTGCAATCTCACGGGCTTTATCGGGTCAGCGACTGGGCCATCCTCAATGACACAACACCAGAACAGCTGCAACGGATTCTCAAAGAATTTCACTACCGTACCGCTACCGAAATTCAGCAGGCAACTGACCTGTTAAAGCGCTATCACGCCGTTTATCGCCGCGATCGCCTACATCAATTGGGCAACCGTCGAGGCAGTCGCTGCCAAACACCAACCGAGACTCAGCTGTCTCGGATTGAGGGCACCCGCTCTACTAGAGCCGTCCTCTTGCAGCTGCAGGCGATTGCTTCACTGCTGCGCCAGTATCGGATCCATGTGCGCAGTCACGCTTGGCAAACCGAGTCCATAGAAGCCAGTAATATTGAATGGCCTGCGAGCACCGCTACCGAAGCGGAACTAGCCCAAGAGGTGTTCTTATCTCAGTACCGACAGGTACTTGTAACTTGCCTGGATAAAGCGATCGCCCAGGCCGTTGAGGTAGATCTAGTTCGCCTAAAGCGCAAAAAGCCGCCTCAAGATCAGGTTTTTCTAACTGCCCTCAATCTGTTTCTCTGTCAGGGGATAAGTATGAGCGCAATCGCTTCTCAAATTGGCTATAAAAATCAGGTGCAGGTAACCCGTCTAATTCGGATGAAGACATTTCGGGCTAACGTGCGTCATTTCTGGTTGAGCCAGCTACGGCAGCAAGTCCAGGAGCTAGCAAAAGCTTATCTCGATCCTGAGCGGTTGCAAGCATTGGATCAGACGTTAGACCAGCTTTTAGCAGAACAGCTTGACGAGGCGATTGAGCGATCGCAGGCCGATGCTCAAAGTCCTCAGCGCGCAGGTCCCGCCAATTGCTTTGACCAGCACGTCTGTCAATACCTGGCTCACAACCCCTAACTATCTCCAAGATCCTCTTCTGCGACCCACAACAGCTCATTACTCACAGCCTCTTTTACTGCATCTGCCGTTCACTCTTTCACCGCCACCCTCTCTTATGAATACTCACCTCACAGACTTTGAGCCTTTAGCTGCCAACGCCATAACGTTGACCGACGAACAGATAGATCAAGCCGCAGACATGATTGTGGGCGCAGCCCAAGAAGCCCAACAGTGGCAAACTTATCTGCTGGCCCTCGCTGCCCGAGGATTACAGCAGTGGCTCAGTGAAGTGGCTCCGGAGCTAAGCTGCAGCTATGATGCGGCAGAAGCCGCGACCGGTGCTGTCTTCTGCGATGCCAGTCGCCTCAAGCTGTGTCTGCTAGCTAGTGGCAGTCTCAGCGATGAAGTCGTGCAGATTCCTGAGCACGCAATTGCCCGCCATGATGTTCATCTCTATGTCCTAGCCGATGTTCAAGAAGAACTGCGTCAGGTAGCAATCGCGGCTGCTCTGCGCCCCGATCAGCTCATGAGCCGCCAGCAGAAGA
>JAAHIC010001074.1 GCA_010671965.1 Leptolyngbya sp. SIO4C5 | reverse complement strand
TGCTCAGCCGAGCATTTGGCTATGGCCCGGCGCTTATTCAACACTGAAGCTGAAGTGCTCTACAAGCTGGGCAGTCACGCCCAGATTCCTCAGCTTTATGCTCATTTTGAGGACAGGCAAGAGTTTTACCTGGTTCAGGAGTATATCGAAGGCCAAGATTTAGCCACCATTCTAGAATCAACCGATGCCTGGAACGAAGAGCAGGTCACTGCCTTTTTGCATGACATTCTCAGAGTTTTAGCTGCCGTCCATCGTCAAAACGTGATTCACCGCGATGTCAAACCCAGCAATATGATTCGTCGCCGCCAAAGTCATCAGCTAGTCCTGATTGATTTTGGCGCGGTGAAAACTGTAACAACCCAAACGGTTGGTCACGATGGTCAACTGCAGCAAACCGTAGCTGTGGGTACGCAGGGGTTTATGCCCATTGAGCAGCAGCAGGGCAACCCTCAATTTAGCAGCGATTTGTTTGCGGTCGGCATGGTTTGCATTCAGGCGCTGACGGGGCTGCACCCTGGACGAAATCAGTTCCCCAGAGAGGTGAAAAGCCACAAAATTCTCTGGCGCAGTCGAGCTAAGCATCCTATTAGTCCAGAGCTAGCTCAGATCATCGACAAAATGGTATGCGATCGCTATCAGGATCGCTATCCTAGCGCTGAAGCGGTTTTACAAGATTTGCCAACGGCTTTACTGAACCAGCCGGTTCCAGACCAGCCGCCTGCAGCCACGGCAAATCCGGCTACGCTGGCAGTTGCTCCCGCTACGCCTCAGCCGCAAATGACAACTTTGCCCTCGGCTGAATCAAATCAGAACGCCCTGCCGTTTTGGCTGGCGCTCGGCGGGGCAGCGATATTGTTGGGGCTAATGGGTCTTTGGCAGGGGTGGTCAGGCCCAGATCCACAGCCTGCAGCTACCGCCACCGCCGATTTAGCAGAAGAGCAAGAGCAGCAGCTAGAGCAGTTCCTAACGGAAGGCAGCCAGCAGTCAGCAGCAGGCAACTACGAAGAGGCTCTCTTAGCCTATGAAAAGGCTCTCAAAGTCAGTCCAAAAGACGGCGCAGCGGCTGCCCAGCGCTGCTACGTCCTCAGTCGTTTAGAGCGCAATGAGTATGCGGTGGACTCCTGCGCGTACGCCATTGAACTTGATCCCAATGACCATCGGGCCTGGTGGAGCAAAGGCTTGGTGCTAGACCGTCAGCAGCAGTACGAAGCAGCTTTGGCCGCTTATGCTGAGGCGATCGCGCTGAAGCCAGATTTTCCAGAAGCGCTGAGCAATCAGGGAAATGTGTTTCACCGGCTGGAGGATTACCGGGCTGCCGTGGATGCCTATCAGCGCTCTATCCAGCTCAATCCTGATCTGCCAGAAACCTGGAACAATTTGGGCGTCAGCGCGATCGCCTCAGCATAAGCGGCCAAAGCTGCTTCGTACTGCTGCTGACGGTCTAGCACCAAA
>JAAHIC010001073.1 GCA_010671965.1 Leptolyngbya sp. SIO4C5 | reverse complement strand
GCAAGTCTGCCCAGCAGACTGTTAATGCGCTTTTAGGTCTAGATGGTGAATTAGACAATCTTTGGCCGAGTCAAACTGACCTCGCAAATTATATAAACCTGTCGCGGGGGCGTATTGGTCAACTGGTCAGTAAGTTTCAAAAGCGTTGGGCAAAAATGCCAGCGGTCACCCGATTGCGGAACGAAATCCTCGAAATTCTGCAGCAACCGGGTGGCGTTATGACAGCAGAGGAAATCGCGATCGCCCTTCTCATTGCCCGTGGATCGCTCACAGAAACCCCGCAACTCCGAACCCAGCAAGCGATGGCATTGGTACGCACCGCCCTAGAAGTTGAACGCACCATGGTAAGCCCCCGCTTCATGGTGAACCGGACAGGTATCTCCGTACTGGTGGCTGTAGATGGAGGCCGGGCAGCCTATGCCCGTAAGCTAGGCGAGAAGGCCGACCGATTGGCCCAGGAAGATCCGCTAGTGTCGCCAGAAAGAGCGATTCAGGATTTGCAAGAGATCCCCCCCCCTGAAGGCGTATTCCCCCTACCTGAACGACGATTACTCCAACTAGCGGCAGCCGCTTCCCAAGGGGCGGCACTCTCCAGTCGGCAAGAAATTTATCCTGTGGGAATGGATGCGGAGCGGGCTTTGCGGCTATCTCAAGGAGCTCTCTATGGAGTGCAATCGTTGACCGTGCAGCAGGTCAAAGATCGGGTGAGCGGTCGCTATCCTGAAGCGGTGAAGCTGCCTGAAAGACCGGAGTTGGATGGACTAATCCAGCAGTTTATTCCCAACCTGGGATGGGACGTTCAGCAGGGATGCTATGTCAATCAACTCAAAGAGGCTCCCTCGCTGAGCAGCAGTACCAGCTTCGCGCGGACTCCTACCGGTGCTTTTTATTCCAATGAGCGAGAGATGACCTCAGAAGAGGCGGATGCTCGGCTTTTGGAGGAGAAACTCAAACGAGGAATTCAAGATGGGTCATTTTTCGCGTTACTAGCCAATCCTAGGCGCTATCAACAGGCCAAACATGAGTTGTGCAGCCGCTTTCCCGTGCAGCTAGTGGACTACGAAGCCCTGTTCCTCGACACCTTGAGGCAAGTTGCTGAGAAAGCCAAAGTGAAATGGGATCTGGTGTTACAAACTGATGCGACCCCTCATCAGGGTGATTGGAACAAGTTGATGTTGCTAGTAGGCCGAGCGATGCCGTTAGTGGAGACCGAGTTGCTCAAGGCTAACCAAACCATTTTGATAATCTATCCAGGCTTGCTGGCACGCTATGACCAGATGACGCTGTTGGAGCGACTACGCGAAAAGGTTGGCCGAGAGGACGGCATACCCGGACTTTGGTTACTTTTACCCAATGAGCAGCAAGCCATGATCGATGGCAAGGCAGTACCGCTATTAAGTCCCGGACAGCGCAATTAAGCGGGCGTACTGGGTCGATCCGGTCTCGTCGCTGCCGATCGCGGGACT
>JAAHIC010001072.1 GCA_010671965.1 Leptolyngbya sp. SIO4C5 | reverse complement strand
GCGCACATAGAGATTGAGCGTGCAATGAGCGGTGGAGGGTTTAGTGAGAATACGCAAAGGACTAGGGGATACAACACCTTTGAATTTCAACCCACAAATTTACTCAACTGTCAATGCGTAAGTCCTGTAGAAGATGAAATTCTGGCGATGGAGGCTGACGGCAAGCTAATCTTCACCGGACATCGCGGCTGCGGTAAATCGACTCTGCTTAATCAGCTCGCGAGAAATCTGCGTCAGCAAAACCTGTTTGTCGCCAGCTTCTCGATTGCCGACATGGTGGAAATGTCGGACGTAAACCACATCAACATTCTCTATTCCATTGCCCTAAAGCTGCTGAGTCAGGCCACTAAGCGACAGGTGCCGATTCCAGAAGGTACCAAAAACGCTCTGCTCAACTGGTTTTCTCAAACGAAGTCCCGCACTTATAGTGAGCAGCTCAAGCAAGAGCTGTCAGCCGGAGTCAATATCTTTGACTTTTTCACTGGCAAGCTGCAAAAAGAGGGGGCTTTTCGAGAAGAGATTAAAGAAACCTACGAGCGCCGCGTTTCGGAGCTTTCTCAGCAGATAGATCGCATCGCCATTGCCATTCAAAGCACTACTAAAAAAGAGGTACTGGTCATCATTGACGATCTCGACAAGCTGGATTTGGCAGTGGTTGAGTCCATCTTTCAGGACAATATTAAGGCTCTGTTTTCGCCCAATATTCGGGTAGTTTTTACGATTCCCATTGCCGTTGTGCGTGAGCCAAGGCTGCTAGCTACGCTGGAGTCTGAAAGTCGGATCTCGCTGCTGTCGGTGACGAAATTCTATACCCAGGATGTTGCCCATCAGCCGGAGGCTGAGCCGATTGAACAGAATGTGCAGATGCTGCAGCGGGTGCTAGAAAAGCGGATTGCGGCTGACCTGGTGGAAGGCGATATCTTGCGGCAGATTGTGCTGCTGAGCGGCGGCGTGCTGCGGGAACTGGTACGGTTAGGACAAGAGTGCTGCCGGGAGTGTATGTTGGAGCTGCGGCTGAATCCAGAAGTGACTGACCTGAAGATTAACGCTGAGATTTTGACGGCAGCGGTGAAGTCTTTGCGCAATCAGTTTGCGCGGCCCTTGGGCAGCAATCTCTACGGTTTGCTAGTGGAAACGTACAAGCAGTTTACGCCGCCGGATGCGAAAAGCGATGCGTTTTTAGAGATGCTGCATGGGCTGTATGTGCTGGAATATGAGAATGACGATCTGTGGTATGACCTGCACCCTTTGGTAGCGGATCTGCTGCGGCGTAAGGATTTGATTTAGGTTTCGACTTCGCTCAACCACCAGGGTTTTGACTTTGCTCAACTATCAGGGTTTCGTTTCACTTGACCGGCAAGGCTGCGCCTAATTAACAGCAACTCCATCTAATCAGCAACAACCAACTCGTTCACAATAGACATATTCAATCCATGCTCCCTGAGCGGAGTCGAAGGGAGCGTTTCCCTCAACCCATCCCCCTCA
>JAAHIC010001071.1 GCA_010671965.1 Leptolyngbya sp. SIO4C5 | reverse complement strand
GGCGGCGAAAAGGACGCGGCTGATGGGATGCCGCAATATCAGGCAAAATTGTTAATTGATATTGAGCAGTATACCCGTTTAGACTAATCAGTGCACAGAAAACTGAACAGCTCTCGGCTGACCGTGACCGGAACTTCCTGTTGAATCCAGTGACCACAGTTGGGAACCTGCTTTAGCTGTAGCGGTGCAGAAACCCATTTCTCTAGCCCTTCTAATAGAGAATGACTCAGCAAGTTATCTTCCTCGCCCCAAAGAATTAGGGTTGGTGATGTGACAGGAAGGGGAGACTTATGCCAAAGCTTTAGCCAGGTTTGCGGCGCGAAGAACTGACGATAGTAGCTCATAGCGGCTGTTAAAGCACCGGGCTTCTGCAATGCAGCCTGATATAGTTCCGTATCCCTAGTCGAGAAAGCCCCTTTACGGACTGCTTGCCGCTGAAACACGTTGGTTAAAAAGTTGCGCAGGTTTTGCTGAATCAGCCACTCTGGGAGAGCCGGCACCTGTAAAGCCAGAAGATACCAGCTACGCTTGAGCTGATCAAAGTTGTTGACAACGGCTTGGCGAAACTGTTCGGGATGAGGTGCACCCAACACGGCTAAGCGATCGAGAGCGTGGGGAAAACGATGGGCAAAATGCCAGGCAATCGTTCCGCCCCAGTCATGGCCTACGATGTGAGCCCGGCTATAGCCTAGCTCCTGAATTAGTCCATAAATATCTTGTGCCAGGGTATCGAGATCGTATCCCCCTGTAGGCTTGTCAGAGTCGTTATAGCCTCTCAAGTCGGGAACCACAACTCGAAACTGCTTGGCCAATGCCGGAATCTGATGTCGCCAAGAATACCAAAACTCCAAGAATCCATGTAGCAAAACGACCAGTTCCCCCTCACCCTGGGTCACACAGTGGAGCCTGACCTGATTAGTTTGAACAAACTGGTGTTGCCAGCCAGTACCGGCTTTGATCGCGTAAGCCATAGAGCTTTACTTCATCTCAGAAAAGAAAATTTTCCAAAGCAGAGTCTAAGCAGTCACAGGAACCGGCCAGCCATTGCTATGGAGGGTATTGGCGCGGCAAGCATAAGCTCGCGCGGACTTGTGAACCACAGGTATCTAATGTATCATAAAATACCGTTTTCCCGTCCGCTAATCCCGCACCGGCTAGTGAGCTAGCAAGACGCACCAATTTAGACAGCAGGGCGAATTAACTCTGCTCCGGTTGCCCTCAGAGACAAAGACTATGGTGGTTGGGCAAGATGCTGGCTTCGCTAAACGGCAGCTTATGCTTGCTGCAGCGTTGCCAAATGATAGTCGGAGGGATTGATCTGATACTTGACTAAATTAGCTAGCTCTTGCAATTGGCTGATGGCTTCTGCCCCTTCTAGCTTCATCAGTTCGCGATCATCTCGCATCTCTGTCCAAGTAATACCGTAGTCTGAGACTAAGAAGCGAATAAGGTGATAATCACCTTATTCGCTTCTTAGTCTCAGACTACGGA
>JAAHIC010001070.1 GCA_010671965.1 Leptolyngbya sp. SIO4C5 | reverse complement strand
TTAATCGTTGTTGAGCCTGATTGATTTTGGGCGATGAGAATGGCAGGTATGTTTGCTTCGTTTCCCAATTTGCTGAGCAACAACTGGCGGTTCACCCTAGCAATGAATCTCTGTCTAAATATCTATGTCTAAGTGATGGTGGATTTTATCGAAAAGCTGCAATTTGCAACTGAGATTTATCTCTAAGCTGGCTGTACGCAAACAAGATTTCTCTAAACGCTGAGGTTCAGAGCAGGGATCTACCGACAGGCCGGGCTGATTTTCTGACAGGCAAGGTTTCACAATCTGATTGACTGCAAACTTTTGGCTCATTTGCGCGCTGATTTGCGGGCTTTCTCTTTTTCACGCTGCTTTTGGCGCTTTTCGGCGGTTTTGGCTGCTTTGGCCGCTTCGATCGCAGCTAAACGCACCTGTTCTTTCTCTTCAGCTATTTTATCTTGATAGTAGTGATAGTCACCCCGGTACAGCCGCAGTTCGCCGTCGCGCAGCTCCACGATTTTCGTTGCCACCTGAGAGATAAAGTAGCGATCGTGGGAGACAATCAGCACCGTACCGTCATAGTGCTGCAGGGCGTTCTCCAGCATTTCCTTAGCCGGAATATCGAGGTGATTAGTCGGCTCGTCTAGAATCAGCAAATTTGCAGGTCGGAGTAACATGCGAGCTAAGGCTAACCGCGCCTTTTCGCCCCCGCTCAGCGCCTTCACTGGCTTGAAGACGACATCGCCGCTGAAGAGAAACTGGCCCAGCAGCGATCGCACTTCGCCATCTTTCCAATCGGGCACCTCATCGTGAATCGTGTTCATGACGGTCTTTTCCAGGTCAAGCGCTTCTGCCTGATTTTGCTCAAAGTAGCTGGGGATCACGTTATGTTTGCCCAAACTGACACGGCCTTCCATCGGCTGCTCAGAGCCAATCACCAGCCGCAGCAGCGTAGACTTACCCGCCCCGTTAGGGCCGACAAAAGCAATGCGATCGCCTCGCTCGATTAATAGATCTGTCCCTAAAAACAGAATTTTTTCGTCATACATGTGGCTGAGATCGTTGATCTCCACCACTTCACGACCGCTGCGGGGGGCCGGCGGAAACTTGAAGCGCAGCCCTCTGAGGTCGGTTTCGGGGGCTTCCACTAGCTCGACTTTGCTGAGCTGCTTTTCCCGGCTTTTAGCCTGGGTACTGCGCGTGGCGCTGGCCCGGAAACGCTCTACAAAAGCCTGCTGCTTTTCCAGTTCTTTTTGCTGACGTTCGTAGGTGCTGAGCTGAGCCGCTTTGTTTTCGGCTTTTTGGGCAATGTAGGCGCTGTAGTTGCCTAGATAAGTAGTGGAGAGGCCCCGCTCAGTTTCAACGATTTGGGTGCAGAGGCGATCGAGAAATTCCCGGTCGTGAGAAACGATGACCATTGGCGTGGTCAGTCCTTTGAGGTAATTCTCTAGCCGACCAACCACCTAGACTTAGAAACTATTGAGTGGCTAGAGAATTACCTCAAAGGACTGAC
>JAAHIC010000107.1 GCA_010671965.1 Leptolyngbya sp. SIO4C5 | reverse complement strand
ACGGTGGCTCAGTCTTTCATTGTAGGTCTGAGACTCAGGTGACTGTGATCACCCATTTTTATTGACCCAAAAATTTACGTCGGCTGGTTAGCCTTGAGGTTTTGAGCCGCGAGGCGCACAGTTTCGTCAATCCGCTTTTGACGAGTCGCAGCTCGCTTGGCACTTTTGATCCACCAGAGAATGCCTTTTTTAGCCGAATCGCTGAAGGCTTGAAAGTGGGCTTTTGCCGTTGGGTCGGTCTCTAGAGCAGCGGCCAGATCGGCGGGAATAATCAGATCTTCCACCTCGTCATAGACTGTCCAAGAACCGTCTGCTTTAGCCTGATCAATCTTTGCCTGTCCGGCTGCCGTCATCAGGCCCTGCTCTAGCAGCTTAGCCACCCGCTGCTTGTTCAGCCGTGACCAGGGACTCCCCTGACGACGCGGCGAAATGTAGAGCATGGTGCGATCGCCATCGAGCTTGCGCGGCAGGCTGTCTACCCAGCCAAAGCAGAGGGCTTCTTCAACGATGGCGTCGTAGGAGACGTAGCGATCGCCGCAGTGCTTTTTGAACGTGACCAGCCAGATCCCGTCTGCCTGCGTGTAGTTTTCACTCAGCCAGGCTCGCCACTGCGCTCTGGCAGTCACCTGAACTTTTTGCTTAGTTGCCAGCGTCATTGGCTTAGATTTCCTGTTGGATATAACGGTCTTTTGACAGGCCGTCTTTTGACATCCCACCTGCAGATTTTTAGGCTAGGCGAATTATTAAGTGCGTGTGGGAACATCGTGAATTTTAAGCTGATTAATGGGGTCTACCTTATCACTGGGCTGTTAGCAACATTAGGCGCACTCACCGGAGAAGCCAGGGCTGACGAGCAAGCAAGCAGCCCAGAAACTAATAGTGCTAGCGCAGCCACTAGCGCCGATGCCTTGCTGCCAGTCATTCCAACCGGGGAAAGCGCATCACCTGGTATAGCTGCTGCAGCTTCAGCAATTAACAATCAACCCTCAGAAGCTGCTGTAGTCGTAGGGGAAAATGCGATCGCTGAAACCGCAAGCGAGGCTATGGCTGAAACGGTTGAAACACCTGTAATTAGTCAGCCACCTGACTATCAGTTCACCTCTGAAGACAACTTTTTACTGGTGGATAGCGCTAGCCCCACCTCAGGAGAAACCATTTACTGGTCACCCGCTCGTCCGGATAGCCACGCGCCTATAGGCGTCATGGGCGATCATACACATGGACAGGGAGAAATCATGTTCTCCTACCGCTACATGTTCATGGAGATGGACGGCAATCGCAGCGGAACTGATTCCTTAACAACGGACGAAGTGCTGCAGCGGTTTCCGGTGACTCCCACCCGCATGACTATGGAAATGCACATGCTCGGCGCTATGTACGCCCCCAGCGACGATTTCACCCTGATGTTCATGGCTCCGTACATCTCCAAAGAGATGGATCACTCCACTCGCTCAGGGAGACGCTTCACCACGAACTCAGAAGGCTTCGGAGATATTAGCCTGTCGGGGCTATACACCGTGCTAGATCAAAGTCGGCAGCGGCTTCACCTCAACCTGGGCCTCAGTTTTCCCACAGGTTCCATCGAGGAGCGCGATGCGACCCCAATGGGACCCGATCAAATTTTGCCGTATCCCATGCAAATTGGCTCAGGCACGTTTGATCTGCGTCCTGGTGTTACCTACCTCGGCCAGGCAGGAGACTGGTCATGGGGCAGTCAGGCGATGGGGATCATTCGCCTGGGGACCAATGACAATGGTTATCGCTTAGGCGATCAGCTAATGCTGACTGCTTGGGGCGCCCATCGATGGACAGACTGGTTTAGCACTTCCCTGCGTCTGGGCGGACGCACTTGGGGCAATATTGACGGCCAAGATGACCGGCTCAATCCCAATATGATTCCGACAGCCAATCCGGATTTACGTGCTGGCACTCAACTAGACCTGGGACTGGGCCTCAATTTTTATGTCCCCGAAGGTAGCCTGCAAGGGGCGCGGTTGGGCGTGGAATTTAATTTGCCACTTTACCGTAGCCTTTCAGGGCCGCAGCTAGAGACTGACTTTAGCGTCACCGCTGGGCTGCAGGCCTCTTTCTAGCTGAAGCAAATCGACACGGATGCTGGGTTAGTTGGCTATCTTAAGTGAAGGCAAAGAGAGTGCTTTTCTCACCAGTCAGAGAGCCAATGTGAACGCGATCGCCGAGCATTTTACAAAACATCGTCGAGCCTGGGCTTGGGGCATCTGCCTCGGACTGGTTGACCTCACTATCTTGGCCCTGGTCAGCCAGCAGCCGCTGAATCTTTGGTGGCTAGAAGCGCTGGTCAGTCTGCAAACCCAGTATGCCGGACTGGCTGTGTTGGGCGTCATCGCGATCGCCCTCTTGCGTCAGCGCTGGCCCCTTTTAATCGCGCTGGTCTGCGTTGGCGTGCTGCTAGCCCAGCTTTTCCCGTTCTACCGTCCGGTGGCGGCTAGCGCCCGCCTAGAACCGCTGAAGGTGCTGGTCGCCAATGTCAATATTCGCAACCTCAGCTACGACCAAGCGATCGCCCTAGTTGAGCAGGAACAACCCGATTTAGCCGTGTTTATTGAGGTAGACGATCGCTGGATTGAGCAGCTTCAGGTACTCACGCAAAGCCTGCCCCACAGCGCTGCTAAGCCCCGCTCCAGCGCTCTGCCCTACAAAATCGCCACTGCGCCAGATAATCCCTTTGGCCTGGCGGTTTATAGCCGCTTTCCGCTGCAGAATCCCATGATCAAGCCGCTCGGCAGCTCCAGCAAAATCAACATTTTGGCCGACTGGCAGGTGGGCGATCGCCCAATTCACCTCGTCGCTACCCATCCGCCGCCGCCCAAAAATCAGCGCTTGTTTGAACAGCGCAACCAGCAGCTAGCAGCGATCGCTCAGTACGCGCAGGAGCAGGCTGATGAATCGATCATCCTCCTGGGCGATCTCAATACCCCCATGTGGTCACCTTACTTTAAGCAGCTAATCGCGGCTACAGATCTGCAGAATGCTCGCTGGGGCCAGGGCGTATTGCTGACCTGGCCGACCTTTCTCCCCCCTTTCCTGCGCATCCCCATCGATCACTGCTTGGTGACGCCAGATATTCAGGTGCTAGACGCCCACGTCGGCAGGAATATCCACTCCGACCATTTACCCCTAGTTGTGACTCTAAGCGTTTCTTGAAACTCATCTGCTAGCTACTATTGAAGTGATAGCAGTTTTGGCGATCGCCCCTGACTGGTTTAAGCTATGACCCTTCAGCAGCTCCAAGCTCAACTTCTGGCTCTATCGGTTGAGGAAAAAGCGCAGACTATCCAACTATTGGTGGCCAGTCTCAGCGGGACTTGGGTAGGTATTGAAAAGACACCTGGCGTTATGGGCGGAGATGCTTGTATCCGCCAAACCCGTATTCCTGTCTGGCTGCTGGTAAGCTTGCGCGGCCAAGGAGCAACTGAAGCTGATTTGCTAGAGGATTATCCAGGGTTGACGGCTCAAGATTTAACGAACGCTTGGCTCTATGCTGAGGTAAATAGCAATGAAATTGAGGCAGCTATTCAACGCCAAGCCGCAGCCTAATAATGACAAGTTTTTATGCTGATGAAGGGTTCTCAAAAAAAGTAAGCCTTCTCTTAAGAAAGCTGGGTCATAACGTTCTGACTGTCCAGGAAGCCGGGCAAGCCAATCAACGAATTCCCGATCAACAGGTTCTCGATTTCGCTAGTCGTCAAGGGCGAGCTGTTTTGACTGTAAACAGAGCTGATTTCATTCGCTTGCATAAGCAAAATTCAAATCATGCAGGCATTGTTGTTTGCACCGAAGATTTAGATCGTCAGCGTCTTGCTAATCGTATTCATGACGCTGTTTCAGAGGTTACAGACTTGACTGGTAAGCTAATTCGGATCAATCGACCTTCTATTACGGAATAAGCTTTCACAAAGATGAGCTTTTCCCCAGATAGCCCCTTGGTGTCACGATCCAGGGGCCATAGCGCTGGCTGCTTTGGTTGCCGATGAGGACGGTGGTGAGCATGTCAATCGGGTGCTGGAGAAACTCATCTAGGGTTGTGAGCGTGATCGATTCATCGGTTCGGTAAACCGAACGGACTAGGGCGACAGGGGTATTGGGATCGCGGTGCTGACGGAAAATTTGCTGGGCGATCGCAATTTGCTCTGTCCGCTTTTGCGATTTGGGGTTGTAGAGAGCAACGACAAAATCTGCCGCAGCGGCTGCCTGCAAGCGTTTTTCAATCACGGGCCAGGGAGTCAGTAAATCGCTGAGGCTAATGGCGCAAAAGTCATGCATCAGCGGCGCGCCGACTCGTGAGGCAGCAGCCTGGAGGGCAGTGATCCCGGGAAATACCTGCACCTGCTGGGCGAGTTCAGCTAAATCCTCAGTCTGCAATATCTCCAGCACCAGCCCCGCCATGCCGTAGATACCGCAGTCTCCGGAAGAAATCACCGCCACGGTCAGGCCCCACTGGGCCAGGGCGATCGCTCGTTCCGCCCGCTGCCGTTCCTGAGTAATGGGCAACGCTTCCACAATTTGCCCCGGATGCAGCAGCGGCTTGATCAGGTCTACATATAGCCCATAGCCAATGACCACATCCGCCTGAGCGATCGCCCCTTTCGCCGCTGGGGTGATCTGATCGAGGCTGCCCGGTCCGGTGCCCACTAGCCAAAGCTGACCTGTGCGCCCAGTATATTCCTGCTCCGCCTGGGCGATCGCCACCGTTACCGCTCCCGGCTGCCCGTCCTGGCGCACCACCTGCTTTGAGACTCGCAGCGCGGCAGCCGTCTGGCCCGCAGCCAAGAGCGCTGCTGCCTCAGCCACACTGGGCGTCCCGACCGCAGCAGCCACCACCTCAGAGGGCGTCGGCACATTCACCTGCCGCAGGCTTTCCGCGCTAAAGCAGCGCAGCGGCCAGCCGCGATCGCGACAGAGCTGGACTAATCCCACCTCGTCGGCTTTGAGGTCAAGGGTTCCTACCCCCGCGATCGCCGCCTCGGCCAGGTGATTTTTTTGGCAAACCTGGGCGATCGCCGTCTCTATGAGTCTCTGAGAGGTGCCCCGCTCGCAGCCAATCCCTAGCCACAGCACCCGTGGATGCCACTGAACTTTGGGCAGGCTGCTCTGCTGGGCAAAGCGGCGCTGAGCCGGACTAATCCAAACGCGGGCCGCTGGTTCAGATCGAACTTCTTGCCGCTCCGCCGTGAACTCAGGCCAGCCCAACTGAAAAGGATGATCGGCAGGCAGCCCTGTCTGCCAGAGCGACGACCCGGCTTCTTGAATCACCTGGACGGGCTTTTCAGCGGCGATCGCGGCGCTCACCCCTGTCCAGTCACCGCTACCCCGCAGCCAGCCAAAGGGAATCCCCCAAGTATCAACCCCCGACATTTGTAGGCGATTGGCCGAACCCGTAAGAACCGGCGTTGCGCCTAGACAGGCTGCTATAGTCTGCGTCAGGCGATCGCCGCCCGCCTGATGCCCACCGCAGAGACTGATCACAAACTGACTCTGCTCATCCAGAACGACCACAGCCGGATCGGTGGCTTTATCCGCTAGCAAAGGGGCAATCAGCCGCACAACGGCCCCCACAGCCAAGCAAAATACTAAACCGTCATAGTCAGACCAAGCCGAGCTTAAAGCCTGCCGCAGTGAGGTTTGGTAAACATGGTGTTTGAGGCCCGTCAGCCGCGCAGCAACTGATGGATACAGCGATTCTGACAGCCAGAGTTCGGCTCCGCTGGCCTGACACCAAGGAATAAGCTGATTAATCCCCGCTGACGTCGTGGCGATCGCAGCTATTGAACTAGAAAGCAGCTCATTCATAAAATTAGGCAAACGTAACTGATTAATTTACAAACACAAAAATTGGTCGCTGGGCATCCTATGATAGGCCCTCAAACACCTGTAAACTTCAGTTGCAGCCCCCCAGCTTTTGTAGCAACATATACAGACATGGGGCGATTTTTGGAAACTTAGCGGTTCATTTCCAGTTCAGGTCACAGTCCATTCATTTAGGAGTCTAGAGTTTTGAAAAAGATTGATGCAATTATCCGGCCCGCAAAGCTGCAAGACGTCAAAGCCGCTTTGCTGAAAGCAGGCGTGTCCGGCATGACGCTCTCTGAGGTCAGAGGCTTTGGTCGGCAAAAAGGGCAAACGGAGGTGTACCGAGGAGCCAAGTACACCGTCGATTTTCTGCAAAAGCTTTGCCTAACCGTTGTGGTCGAGGATCATCAGCTCGATAAAGTCTTGGAAACGATTGCCGCTGCCGCCAATACCGGGCAAATTGGCGATGGTAAGATTTTTGTTTCACCCGTTGAAAAGGTTTACCGCATTCGGACAGGTGAAACGGATTCAGACGCAGTGTAAAGCCTTAAGGTAGGATGGCGGTGCTGTTGAGGCTGATTTGCTCTTCCTGAGAGAAAGTAACTTCAGCAACCATGCCGGGTTCGCCCAGCTTTTCCGCCTCCTTACCGTTGTGAGCCACCAGGACGCCGCCAGCATTGCCTGCTCTTACGGTGAGCTGCTCGTCTGCCTGCCACTGCTGGCTTTCACCCTCTTTCATAATGCCTTCAAACTGCGTTTCCCCGTCTACCACAACCCGCATCCAAGACTGGGAAATCAAAACAACCTTGACCTGAATCCCCTCGGCTGGCAAAGCTTCCGTGGTGGTTGGTGATTCAGCACTGGCCGCACCCTCTGGCTGAGACGCGTTCCCTGCGGGCGACTGCTGGGCTTCCTCAAGCTGATTTAGAGGATCTAAGGCTGGCAAGGTAGCAGCTTCTGGTGTGTTGCGCTGAAGCACATAGGAAAGGCCGCTTACCGCAGCGATCATAATCAGCACGTAGACCGCATAGAGGTGAAACGGACGGAGCTGAGCGGCGGCTGACGTCTGCCAAGATAAACCCGCCTTACGCAGATGCGGGTGAAGCACAAACTGACTGGCGACCATCTCACCGTCAAGACCTAGTTTAGTAGCATACAGCTTGATTAGCCCTCGGATATAGATGGGTTCTGGCAGCTGCTCTAAATCAGCAGACTCAATAGCTGCCAGCAGGCTACGGCGGATTAGCGTCCGGCTGGCCAGTTCCTCTAAAGATAGAGACTGCTGCTCACGCGACTGCTTCAGAAAGCTGCCAATTTCGGCTAGCTGTTCTCGCTGCATCTGTTCTAGGTCTCGGACTTTTTTCTTCATGGGCTAACCATCAGGAGCATAGAAGCCTTGCTGTTCATTGTGAACTAGCTGGCATATGACTTGACGAAATCAGGGATGTATCAGGCATCGTTTGAGTCAGCATAGCCACTTCTGGGGCAGCCAAGATCCGGTAATGACCGCTTGGCAAGTTGCCAAGCTCAATTGGGCCAATAGCAGTTCGCTTGAGCGTAACTACTGGATGACCGAGCTGTTTAGCCACGCGACGAATCTGTCGGTTGCGCCCTTCCCGCAAGACTACGCGCAGCAGCGTCCGGTCTGGAGCTGACTGCTTTAGCACTTTTATCTGGGCGGGCAGCGTTTTTCGCCCTAATAGGACTATACCGTGTCGCCACTGCTGCAGACGATGGGCTGAGGGACGGCCCTCAACCTCGACTTCATAGGTTTTAGCGATTTGATGCCGGGGATGGGTGAGCTGATAGGTCAGATGACCATCGTTGGTTAGCAACAGTGCTCCGGTAGAGTCGGCATCTAGTCGGCCTACCGGATGAATGCCCTGCCCTTGCTGCCAGGCTAGGGGCAGCAGACTGAGAACAGTGGGCCGTCCCCAGGGATCTTCGCAGGTAGAAACGACGCCTGCTGGCTTATGCAGCAGCAGGTAGTAGCTATCTGGCTGATTGGCAGGCTTCAGCACTAAACCATCAACGGCAATTTCATCGGTTTGCGGATCGGCTTTTTGTCCTAGCTCCGCGATCGCCCCATTAAGCATGACGCGACCTTCGCGGATGAGCTGCTCGGCCTGTCGGCGAGAAGCCACTCCCCACTGAGATAAAACTTTCTGTAGCCGCTCCTCCATACCAGGGTCTAAATCAAGCTAATATTGCAAACCGCTCAGGCATTATTGAAGCAGGTTATTACAGAAGATTACAAGTGGGGAAGACCGTTATTGTGCGGCTGAAACCGGGGTAATCAGCAATCGATAAGGTAAATAAATCTTCAGCCACCCACCCCCCGTATCCGGATGATTGTTCGCCTCCACCCGCCCCTGATGAGCCTCAATAATTTGTCGAACAATAGCCAATCCCAACCCTGTACCCCCTTTGATCACTTCCTGCTTGGGCGTACCGAGACTGGTAGAGACCTCTAACCTTTGGGTTCGGCTGCGGGCCGGATCAGCCCGATAAAATCGTTCAAATACGTGGGGCAGGTCTTGCTCAACAAACCCAGGGCCAGCATCAGTAATTTCGAGCAGGACGTAGCCTGCGTTTTCTGAGACATCGCTAGGGTGGATGCTGAGGGCAGCTTGAATATGCTGTCGGGGCGGGCTGTACTTGATAGCGTTATCCAGTAAATTGACCAGCACCCGGTACATTAGGGATTCGTCTAGCTCAATCAGCAGTTTTTCAGGACCAAAATAGGTGATCTGTAGCTGCTTGATGCGGGCCAAGGGTTCCAAACTCTGCCAGGCGGCAAAGATAAGCTGGGTGAAGTCTAGGGCTTTGGTGTTGAGGCCGCTGAAGTGCGGTCCTTCTAAACGGCTGAGATTTAGCAGGTCTTCAATCAGGTTGCTGAGGCGAATGGTTTCATTCAGCAGGCGATCGAGCCAGCCCTGTAGAGAGGCATCAACGCGAGTCTTTAAGGTTTCTGCCACTAGGCGAATTGAGGTCAGCGGCGTTTTTAGCTCGTGGGCGACATCTGACATCCAGCGATCGCGCTGCTGGATTAGCCGCGCGGCCTCCCGCCGGTTTTCCAAAAAAACGCCTATTTGGCCTCTTTGCAGCGGAAAGGCAGAGCCTCGTAGCGGGTAAGCCGGACGCTCTGATAGATCAAATGGATCGGCTGGGGCTGAATAAAGCGTCCAGTCTTGATGGCCGGGCTGCTGGCTTTGACGAGTGCTCTCAATAAGCTGGTCTAACTCATAGGAGCGAACGACTTCTAGTAAGAGGCGAGGCAGAGCTTCTGTATCCGTCGAGAGCGGTTTTAGGGCTAGCAGCTTCGCGGCCCGCGAATTGTACCAAAGCAGCTGGTTCTCTTCGTCTACCAGCAAGTAGCCAATAGGGGCTTTTTCTAAAATTTGCTGATAGGCCTGTAGCTGCTGCTCTAGCTGGGCAATATCGCCCCGCTGCTGGGCGATCGCACTAGAAAGCTGAGACGCATAGGAAATACCGTTCACCCCGGCATCAGATTTGAGCTTTTGCAGCCACACTTTAAGCCGCGAACTGTACCAAGCCCGATACCAAAGCAGCAGGCTTAGCCCTAATCCAAGCCCCAGCAAAAACCACAGTAGCGGCACAGTCTTTCCCTAAGCATCGTTTTAAGCATACTCAATGAAACTGATTAAAGTCTCTTGCGATCGCTCAAAAATTGCGTGCTGATCAGAAGAGGCAAGGCTCGCTAGACCTGGGAAAATTGCTGGCAACAGCCTTAAGGCGCGCCTGTATTGCTGGTGTCGGGCAAAGAAGTGAGTAAATCGCCCGGTTCACCCAACGCCTCTATCCAATTGACGACCTGAGGGTGCTGTTGCTGCCAGGCTTCACACTGAGCCTTTACCTGGGCCAGATGAGCTTCTACGTTATCAGGCGTTTATGTAACGCCTGAT
>JAAHIC010001069.1 GCA_010671965.1 Leptolyngbya sp. SIO4C5 | reverse complement strand
CCACCGGATGCATTTGAGAGGTGAGCTGCTGCCACTGCTGGCGTTTTTCCCAGGTGATGTAGGCAGCAAAGGGCAGTCCAATCAAACCGTGACTGAAATATTCGTGCTGAATGCTGATGGATTTGTTCAGCCAGCCATCTACCCAGTGCAGCAGCAGCGGCACATAGAGAACTGCTAGCAGCACCAACAGGGCAATTTCTAGAGGGTGGCGTTCTAGGTGCTTGACGTGACGATTGGCTAACATGCCGTTCTCCTTCAGGGGTTGGCGTTGAGGGGCTGACGCGAAACAGACTGATTCAGTTTAAGCTGACGCTGTAAGGTTTCGACAACGTAATCGATTTGAGCCTGGGTAAGGCCCGGATACAGGGGCAAAGACAGGATTTCGTCGCAGAGGCGTTCAGCTTGGGGGAACTCCCCTGGCTGATGGCCTAAAAATTCAAAGGCGGGCTGGAGGTGACAGGGAATAGGATAGTGAATTCCGGTTTGAATGCCCTGCGTTTGTAAATCTCTTTGAAGCTGAGGGCGATCGATCGCGGGGCTGAGTCGAATCACATAGAGATGATAGACGTGGCCGCTGCCTGCCTGATTAGTCAAAGGCAAGACGCCGAAATCTCGTAGACCCTCTAAACGCTGATCATAATACTGGGCGGCCTGATAGCGGGCCTGATTCCAGCTAGAGAGATAGGGGAGCTTGATTTGCAAAGCGGCTGCCTGCAGCGTGTCTAAACGGCTGTTAGTACCGCCTGCTTCAGTGTGGACGTATTTGCGCGTAGCACCGTAGTTTCTGAGCGAACGGGTGGTTTGGGCGATCGCCGCCGTCGAAGTCACTAGCATCCCGCCGTCGCCGAGGGCACCTAAGTTCTTGCTGGGATAGAAGCTAAAGGCCGCTGCCGTACCCACTGAGCCAGCGCGATCGCCTTCTCGCTCAGCTAAATGCGCCTGAGCCGCATCTTCAAAGACGATTAGCCCATGCTGCTGGGCTAGCTGCTGTAGTCCCCTGGGTGACACCATTTGCCCGTAGAGGTGTACGGGAACGATCGCTTTCGTCTGGGGGGTAATCGCCGCCGCCGCCGCCGCCAGATCGATTAGCGCTGTCGCCGGATCGCAGTCCACAAAAACGGGCTTAGCCCCGGTGCGCAGAATCCCCATCAGCGTGGCGATGAAGGTATTGGCCGGTAAAATCACTTCGTCCCCGGCTCCCACACCGCAGGCCTGTAGCCCTAGCGCAATGGCATCCGTACCGCAGGCAACACCGACGCCGTGGCTCACCCCACAGGCCGCAGCAAAATCTGCCTCAAACTCGCTTAAAGCTTTGCCTAAGATAAAATCTCCCTGAGTCAGTACAGCTTGCACAGCCGCCATAATCTCGGCCTGAACGGGCTGATGCTGGCTGGATAGGTCTACAAAAGGAACCTGATTGATAGTTGTTGGGGTCATATAGCTCATGCCAGTTAGTCGCAATCAACCCGGTCACAAAAGCTGTACGCTAGCTGTA
>JAAHIC010001068.1 GCA_010671965.1 Leptolyngbya sp. SIO4C5 | reverse complement strand
GAGACCATCCAACTCGATCGCCTCAATCACTTTTTGCCGGAAGTCTTCGCTGTAGGGTCGAGCCATTGTCAAGTAACCGTATCAACTTATTCCAGTCTACGTCCTAACCTGATTGACTACAGCTATAAAGTGCTGAAATATTTCCTGCTGAGTCTAGCAGGCTTGACGATCGCTCATATTGCCGCGATCGCCCTAGAGTTCACCCCTATCGCCAACCTGATTGTTACGTTCCTGGAACAATTGCTGACACGAGGTTCAGTGCTGATGGGCTGTCTGGTGGCGATCGCCGCCATCGTTGAATCGCTGCGCCACTAGCACCTGCAAACAATCCCGGTAAAGTTTAGCCGGTCAATCGATGATTTTAGATTTTCAATCGCTCAAAGCACAGCCGTCTGTGCAATTGCCGTCGGCATCAAAGGCCAGGGTTCTGCCGCTGAGGGGCAGATACACAGGGGTTTCAGTAGCCGCCACAAAAGTTGCGGTTTTGGTGTTGGGTAGGAGTGCCCCATCGCTAGTCGCGGCTTCGTTAGCGTGAGAGGGAATCACCGCCGTTGGCTTAATTAGCTCATCAACTACATAGGCTGCTTCCGTGGGCCCGGTCGTATAGGTATCGCCAATATTCATCACCACCAGCTCAGCCCCGTACTGATTGGCCACCACCGTTTCCTGCTCGGCCGTGACCCCCGTATCGCCGGATAGGTAAACCACTAGACCGTTAGAGAAGGTGATGACGTATCCGGTGGGTGGCCCCACATAGGCGCTCAGTCCCGCAGCGCTGAGGCTTTCCCCCAGTTCGCCTTCAATAAACTCTCCGCTGAGACCGTTGGAGTGGACAGCAGGTACTGTCGTGAAGCTAACACCTTCAACATTCTGCCCTGCCCCAAAGCGAACTAGCTGCACTGATTCAGGGTCGCCTCCCAGTCCAGCGACTTTATTCGACAGAAAACTTGCCATCTCGCTGCCCACGATGATGCTGGCGGCTTTACCAACGGCAATCTCTACGCTGTTGGAGTTGGGAACGGTGCTGATGTCGGTTTGGGGTGAGGCGCAGGTACCCTGATTGACCGCTTCAATCCGGCGATCGCCTAAATGATCGCCATGCACGTGGCTAACCAGTACCACATCAATATCGCCTAGTCGCGGATCGTCCGCGCCCGCCACCGTTCTGCCAGCATCATAGAGAATGCGCAGCCCGTTGGGATCTTCCAGTACAATCGCGCGGTCTAAAGCACAAAATTCTCCTGTATGGCTACCCAGGGGCGTAATTTTGACCTCGGCAGTTGTCGCTACGGCTGCGCATGAACTCAACAGTGCAGCAACAGCCAGCGGAGCAATCCGGTTAAGTAACGACATCATTGAAATTTCTCTTGGGTAGCCATACAGGAGAATTTTGTGCTTTAGACCGCGCGATTGTACTGGAAGATCCCAACGGGCTGCGCATTCTCTATGATGCTGGCAGAACGGTGGCGGGCGCGGACGATCCGCGACTAGGCGA
>JAAHIC010001067.1 GCA_010671965.1 Leptolyngbya sp. SIO4C5 | reverse complement strand
TTTGTCAAGAATATTTTATTTACTGGCAAAATGCAAGGAATAAACTCTTTATTGTCAGAGTTATTCAAGAAATATCAGGCAATTTAGCACTGCGCCTGATCTTGAGAATATCCACGTCAAGATGAAACAAACGGCTCCAGCCGAATATTCTGGCTATGCCCACGGAACACTTGACCTACAGCGACCTAAACAGTATCTACGGGAGATCGGCGATCGCACTCAATATTGCCTGATATTTCTTGAATAACTCTGACAATAAAGAGTTTATTCCTTGCATTTTGCCAGTAAATAAAATATTCTTGACAAGAAAATCATTATTGATGGAACTTTTTTGAAAGAATGCTCTCTTTTTACTTAATATTTTCCTGATTTAGTGAATGTTTAAACAGTTTGTTTATGGTACTGCTTAATTAAAGTTCAAAGGCAGAAATTTTAATGTTGTAGTCACAAGATTCGTTTCAGTTAACAAGAGCACTCTAGGTCGGAAGCGTAAGAAGTTGCAGTTTGGAAATTGCTAAAAAGTCTTTGGTATTGTGAGTGAGTAGCGGCAAGTCGTGGCGTAAAGCTGTGGCAGCAATCCAAGCATCTTGAGGAGAAATGGGCCGTCCTGCACGCTGGCGATCGCTACGCACCTGCGCCCATTCCCGGCAAAGCGGTTGATCAACGGGAATGACGAGATAGTTTAGTAGGTACTGTTCTAGCTGCGAAAGGCGGCGATCGCCCCACTGTCTCAGAATTGCCCACTGAAACAGTTCAGCAATGCTCATAAATGAAAGAGCTAATTCTTTATCCCTCAAGAATGGCAGATAAGGATCAGCATAGTTACTACCTTTGAAAATGAAGGAGGCAATATCTGAATCAATTAGAAGAAGACTCATCAGATTTCAGCTATGTTTTCTCTCGACGCTGATCTTGTAAAAAGGCAAGGAATTCCTCAACTGTGTCTTCTGCGGGCCAACAATCAGCAGCAAGATCTTGAAGGTTATGAACAGTAGTGGGGCTGCGGACGGCCTGCAGCTGTGACAGTGAGATGCCTTGCCAAAATTCGGTACTCAGCGCTTTGAGATTAGGTTGAGAATTAGAGGCTGAATCGTTTTGAATCAAGATTTGCAAAAGTTGCTGACGTTCTATTGGTGAAAGTGGTTGAATAGCGGCAATCGCGGCTTCGAGTTGTGGAGTCATAGCACATCTCCCTATAAAGCTTCTAATAAATAAAAGGTAAAAGTGGAACAGTAAAGTGGACATTGCCCACCTTGCGATTGGGTAGCAGCAAATTCGTAGTCTGAAGCGCTTTTGTTGATTGTATTCGCTACGTGTTCAAACATATCAAAAGCAAACTATTGACGCCGATCGCCCAATATTCTAAACTCACTCATTAAGCTGTGGCAGTCCAAATGTTACAGCCGTTCACACAGACTCAAAAACCTAGCAGCCCCTGAAGGTGCTACCAACACCAACAGGAGCCTAAACCCCACAAAATTGCAGCGCAAAATAGGGTG
>JAAHIC010001066.1 GCA_010671965.1 Leptolyngbya sp. SIO4C5 | reverse complement strand
TGGCTAGGCTTCAACTATGTGGGCAGTCGCTATGGCGATCTGGCAAACTCATTTGAAGCCTAGCCCAAAGCCCAGTCCCTGCAAATTACCCTGCTGAATTTCATAGGTAGTCCACAATCCAGCACTGTGACGGGGCGAGTTAAACAGGCGGTTGCCGACGGCAATGTTGTTGTCCTCGGTGACTCTGGCATCTGTGTAGGCGTAGTTAGCAATGAGGTTCCAGCCAGGTAAAATTTCTCCAGCAACATCGAGCTCAATGCCCTGACTGCGCTGTTCCCCGGCGGCAATGGAGAAGAAGGGATTGTTGGGATCAGTGGTGGCGACGTTTTGCTTGGTGATATCAAAGTAGGCCAGCGTGGCAAACAAATCGCCCCCTAAAAATTCAGCTTTAACCCCTACCTCATAGCCTTCCGCCTGCTCAATGTCTAACGGGCTGCCGTCGGCTGTCTGACCAAAATTGGGGGTAAAAGACTGGGAGTAGTTAGCATAGAGCGAAATCGTGTCTGTGGGCTGATAGATTAGCCCAACGCGGGGACTCCAGACCTCGTCCGAGCGATCGGTGGCGTCAATGTCGTTGAGGCTGCGAAAGTCAACGCTGTCGTAGCGCAGGCTGCCGACTAAGAGCAAGCTGTCGCCAAAGCGGATTTGATCCTGCAGGAATAGGCCAATGCGATCGTACTCCGTATCAAAAGGCGGGAGGGGGGCCAAACCGCTCAAATCAGGTCGCGGGCCGGTATTGTAGACTGGGTCAAAGATATTTAGGACGACCGGATTGGCAAAATCGATCCGCGTAAATCTCTCGTCAAAGCGATTGAAGTTGAGATCGACCCCGGCTAAGAGCGTATGCTCGACTGAGCCGGTGTTAAACTCACCTACAACATTCGTCTGCACCGAGTAATCATCTGAATGATATTCCCGGTCGGCTACAAAGAGTGTGACGTCTCCGGTGGTTTCATCGACAAAAAAGGGTAGCGAGGTAAATACGTTGTAGTCCTGCGTGGCGTAGCGAAAGCCGTGATTCAGCGTCCAGGCGTCACTTAATAGATGGGTGAGATCGTAGCCTAGGGTCAGAGAGGCATCGTTTAAGAAATCATCTGGATTGCCCAGTACGCGATCGCGGGCCACCTCTACGACTTGATCCCCAATCACTGGCAAACCCAAGTCAAAGGGATTTTCCTCATCGGTGTATTCCAGCAGAATGGAAAGCTGAGTGCGATCGCTGATATCCCAGCTTAAGACTGGCGCGATAAAAAAGCGGTTGCTTTCAGTCTCAAAGTTCCGAAAACCGTTTTCATACTGATAGGCCGCATTGAGGCGATAGCGCAGTGTTCCGTCCTCTGTCAGTGGCCCGGTTAGGTCAGCGCTGGGCCGGAGCAGCCCGTCACTACCGGCCTGAAATTCAAATTCGTAAAAGGGACGGGCTAAAGGGCGCTTAGTGACCAAATTGATGATGCCGCCGGGATCGTTTTGACCGTAAAGAACGGAGGCATCATCAATTTG
>JAAHIC010001065.1 GCA_010671965.1 Leptolyngbya sp. SIO4C5 | reverse complement strand
CTCAAACTGTTGATTGGCTGGATTCAAGATATTTCAATTCAGCTAGGAATTGCGATCGCTCAGAATCACCTATTTGACTGCGAGCGTAAGCTAAAACTATCAAAAATTGAAAGCATTCAGGCAGAACAGGCTTGGCAGGAAAGCCAGCGCTTTATTCAAAACATTACGGACGCCAGCACAAATATTCTTTATCTGTACGAGCTAGAACCGCAATACTTGACCTACGCCAATCAACAGTTTGAGAAGATCTTGGGCTATCAGCTCAGTGAGATTCAAGATTGCCTAAATCAGATTGTCCATCCTCAGGACTTGGAAGCGCTCGACAGCCAGCGACAGCGCTCCTATGCGCTCCAAGATGGAGAAGTTTTAGAAGGCGAGTATCGCCTGCGGCATAGCAAGGGCTATTGGCGGTGGCTATTGATCCGCGAAACCGTACATAGCCGTTTGGCCGATGGTACACCCTGTCAGTTATTGGGCACAGCAACTGACATTACAGCCCTTAAGCAAACTAGCTCAAACTTAGAGAAGGCCAACGAGACGCTTGAAAAACTAGCTGCTACCGACGAACTCACTCAGCTAGCCAATCGCCGCTACTTAATGCATTATCTCGCTTGTCAGTGGCAAAGCCTGTTGGAAACTCAGGAACCGTTGACGATAATTCTGTGTGACGTTGACTATTTCAAGCTTTATAACGATACCTATGGTCACCAGTGCGGAGATAAATGTCTCAAGCAAGTTGGGCTAGCGCTGAAAGCTTCTGTTCGCCGTTCTAGCGATCTAGTGGCTCGCTATGGAGGAGAAGAGTTTGTCTTGGTCCTGCCGCAGACCTCCGCCAAAAACGCTATTCAGGTGGCTACGCGAATTCGATATAACGTTCGGCAACGGGCCATCGAACATCAAAAATCTAACATCAGCCAGTATCTGACCGTCAGCTTGGGAATCGCCAGCATGATTCCCGACAACGCTCAAACCATAGAAACCCTAATTGAGCAGGCCGATCAAATGCTCTACACGGCGAAGTGTAAGGGCCGCGATCGCGTCTGCGTTACTGACGCCAGCATAGTCGATCAGCCGCCCATCGTCTCTGTGTAACCGCCAAACTCAATTTTGGCAAAAAGGCGCGCCCCGATTGCTCGCAACGGCAAACATACACTAGTCATTCAGTCCAAAAATCTTAATCCGATAATCAGCTTATTCTCAGAACAATAGACCAAAATAAATCGTCAAAGACAATTAACTCTGCAACTTTTGAGCTACTATAGCAGACTAATAAAACAGCTGATTCTGTTACATTCTCATGACAAAGGGGAAGGCTAAGCTCAATCAGCTTGCCGCCAAGCCAGTTGAGTTCGGTTTTCCGATTGGGTTCCCCTCTCCCAACTATTCATCGGGGTGAGTGATGATGAATGAAACTACAGCACTGGCACGATTAAGATTTTAGTCCAACGCTTGAAAGCGTTTTATGAAGAGCGTTTCCAGCCTTGACTAATTCAGTGCCAAA
>JAAHIC010001064.1 GCA_010671965.1 Leptolyngbya sp. SIO4C5 | reverse complement strand
CTGGCACTGTGTCTAAGTGTCATAACTGCTTGCAGCGAGGCTCCTACAGCGACTAGCGATGTGCCGCTAACCTATGACGAAATTAGAAACAGTGCCAGAAATGCAACAATAAGGGCGCGATACCTCATAATCAACCTCGGTTATATAAAGTCTTTGTCAGTAGACAACTTTTAATAGATTTGGCTTCAGTTGCTCAGCAGTGTAACTATAAAACAGCTTGTCGATTACTTCAGCGTTAGCTGCTAGGCGATTTCGCTTTGACATTAAGCCCGTTTTGGGTAGAGCGCAGCACCAAACCTGCTCAGTTTGACGGCATCTCTCAGAATTACTGCAAGCTAGACCAAGCCTCAATAAAGCATTCTACATGGCCTTGCTGCGTTTTATTCCTCAATCTTGAAGTCAACCAAAATGAAATTGATTTACATTTTGACAACTTTCTAGACTTTCTCCAACATTTTTGATAAAGCAGTTTCTAGGCATTTCGGACGACTACACCTATACTGACTTACTGATTGCAAAAAAGAAAAAGTGAGGCGGATTGGAGCCGTACCGGGTAAAGTAGTCTAACAAAATGCACTAGTGCCATCATAATGAGTGATCGCAGGTTAATTCAGTCGGAGATCCTTGCTGAAGATTTACAAACGCTAGCTCAGCAGATTCAGCAGGCAGCCGAACAGCGTCAGGAAGACTGCATTGCTTTACTGTCACTTTTGCGACTGTTAGAAAGACTGCACCAAGACATTCGCGATTCCCTATTCAGTGAAGCGCTACCGAATAATCGCCAAAAACTTTACAACTTGTTACGAGATATCGAAGGCTCCGGAGGGTGGCCCTATATTCAGCGGATGAAGTTAAAGGCGCTATGCCAGCGGCTGGAATCTTTTGAAGCTTCACAGCCTATCGATCAGCCTTCATTAGATTGAGGGCACTGTAAACAACAGGGGAGCAGCTAGATTATTTTTTTTAAGACAAGCCTTGTCGCTTGAAGCCTCAGCAAAGTAGAAATAGCTTGAGTAGTTTCAGGCAGCAGTGTTCGTCGGAACGCATCAGAGATTGAGGAAATAATGACTGGTTTTCGAAGAAGACAGCTTCAAGTGGTCAGCAGCTTATCTGCGGCGCTTTTAGGCGGGTTATTAAGTATTGTCGTCAACAGTTTGCCAGCCAAGGCTCAACTCAATAGCTATTGCCACTTAAGTCAGGCAGAAGTAACGCGCAAGGAAAATTTGCGTCAGGCTTTGGTTGAGGGAGACGAAGCAGCCCGGCAGCAGTACGAATCACTGGTGCAGCAACATGCTAACCAGATGCGGAACTGCCGTAATCGAACCTGGCCTCAGCAGCAGGCGACCTGGATTCGGCTATATCCCTGTGATTTACAGCCTCACGCCGCCAGCAGCGCTGACCCTGCCAGAGCTGGAGCTGACCCCGATAGCAGACGAGCAGAGCAGCGCCGCCAAGTTCGACCTGACCCTGTTTGTCACAGAGACGGCAGCGGGTCTGAGCGGCA
>JAAHIC010001063.1 GCA_010671965.1 Leptolyngbya sp. SIO4C5 | reverse complement strand
GAGCCAACATGCTAGCTACAGGTAAGGCTCTAACACGGCGACTGTGGCCTTTCCAGTCTTTTCCCAACTAAACCAGTTAGCCCTTTGAATACTTGCTTCGCTAAGCTGCTGCCTGAGTTGGGGCGAAGCAGCGATCGCCCCCATAGCTTCTGTTATTTCATCTATATTGCGTGGGTTGATTAGCCAAGCGGCTGAACCGACCACTTCGGGTAAAGAAGATAAATTTGAGGCAATCACCGGAGTGCCACAGGCCATTGCTTCTAGGGCGGGCAAACCAAAACCTTCCCACAGGCTGGGAAAAACCAGGGCGATCGCCTGATTGAGCAAAGCAGGCAGTCGCTCGTAGGGCACGTACTTAAGAAACTTAACTTGATTGGCTAGTCCCATTTCTGCGACTTGAGTTTCCAAAACTGGGGTGTAACGTGGATCGTAAGGGCCAGCTATCCACAGTTCATAGCGATCGCGCTTAGGCAGTCGGGCAAAAGCTGAGACAGCCCCTGATAGATTTTTGTAGGGAGCATGTCGGCCCAAAACAAGAAAATAGTTTTTTGTCGCTAGATTCAAAGGCCGAAACTGGCTTGCATCATGAGCCAGCAAGATCGGAGTGATTTTATTAGCACTAATCCCATAGAAAGTAACAACGTCGTTTGCTGTAGCTTCAGAATCACAAATAATATGTTCTGCTGATTTTAATACCTGGGGTACATAGTAGTGGTACAGCCATTTTAGAGCTACAGAAAAATGTGGGAAACGCAGAGGTGTTAAATCATGAACAGTGACTACAAATCGGCAGTTCGATCCTAGGGGCGCTTCAGTTATTGGAGAAAAAAGCAGGCGATCTGACTGCTGATCGCAAATCATGGGCAGACGAAACTGTGTCCACAGCAAGCGTCTTACATGCCCAGCTATACCTGACTCAGCCGTCATGTTAGCAGGTACGGCATAGTATTGGTCAAGATGGCTGACCGCAGTGGCTAGGTAGCAAGGGTTTAGCGAGCTGAGATGGGGAATTAAATTTAGAGCGTAGGTAGTAGTGCCAGTAGGTTTGCTAATTAAATAAGACAGATTAACTAGCATAATCGTTGAGTCCTTTTACCGGCTCTTTACGCCCTGTTAGCCTAAAACGTATGAACTGACAGATACCTTGCCAACGGGCGATCGCCATGCCAGTATTACCAGTTACTTGCTCCCCAAAACTCCGCGCAAGTAAATAAGCCAAATTTAAATATAGCCCTATAGGAGTTCCATACTTCTGCAAAAAATACAGCTTGCTAAAAGTTGCATGCATTAGCTTCGCGCCTGGATTCTGCCCGGTTGTACTGGAGACTGCATGAGTGACTAACACAGCTTCAGTAACAGCAATCTGCTTACCTTGAAGCCTGTAGCGTTCACAGAACTCACAGTCTTCATAATACAAAAACATATGCTCATCAAATGTTGGGCAACTTTGAAACTGAGCTAAATTAATAATTAAACTACAGCCGCTGGGTTTCGGGCTGTAGTT
>JAAHIC010001062.1 GCA_010671965.1 Leptolyngbya sp. SIO4C5 | reverse complement strand
TAGCAGGGACAGTGGCGAGTGAATCCGGCGATCGCTCCGGCTTTGGCTGAGGATAACTATGACAAGCTGCAGGCTTCCTCTACAGCTGAAACCAAAGCATGACCAATACCCCCCAGCATGGAGTGATAGGGCCAAATGGTCAGCGGGTATTTGCCGCGCTCGTCTAGCTGTTTGACGTAGTGGAGTCCGTAAGCCTGCAGCTTGTCATAGTTATCCTCAGCCAAAGCCGGAGCGATCGCCGGATTCACTCGCCACTGTCCCTGCTGCACGTCCTGCAGATGAATATTGGTCATCGGCGCTGGATTTTCGCCTGCTTCATTGACCCAAAACTCGGCGTGAAAAATCTGTACGGCAGTGTGAGTATCCATCGTGGGCGCGATCGCCGTAATTGAACCCAAGTTGCGATAGATAAACTCACACAGGCGGACGTTGTCATCCACCGCGCCCATCCCAGACTGGCCGCCGACAAATAGCTCAAAGTCAGGAATGCAGAACGTGTTTTGCACATCGATCGCCAGCAGGCAAATCTTGGTTGTATCTTCTACAGCAGGCTGAATACCGTGCTGCTGGGCCCATTCTTTAGCCTGCACCGCCCGTTCCTGGTAGGGCACCCGCCAGACCTCGCCCACGCGCGCCGCATCGAAATAGTCTGGAATTGGAAGCTGGGTTTGAGTAGTCATCGCTGGCTGCCCGGTTTGATATCAAGTCCCTTTTTAACGATTGTAGTCAGCCTCTCTGATTCCGTCAGACAGCCTCTGATTCTGACGCCGCTCTGAGCAGCAGCCGGCCTTACTTACTGCGCTACCCGCTGCCGCGCTGACTGGGTTTTAGGTGCGATCGCGGTGTGGTTGGCGGCCTTTGCCAGACCAAACTGCGGCATGTTGCCGTAGATGCACTCATACTGTCCGGGTTCCACTAGATAAGTTTCGTGCCAAATCCCGACGCTGCCATCGCTGCCGACTCGGCGCATAAAATCTTGCCAGGCTTGCCAGTGGGGATCTTCCTTGCTGCGGGCAAATTTTTCCAAAGCTTCAAACGATCGCCAGTAAGAGAGCATCAGCGTCGTCAGCGGCCAGAAACGAAAAAACTGCTCAGCCCCTAAAAAGCCCTTTTCCGGATTTTGGGAGAGCGTTTTGAGCATCGGCGGCATGGCCTGGGCCACCGGCAGCCACTTATGCACAGCCCAAAACTGATTAACCCGCAAACCAATTAAGAACACCACAAATGAGCCTTCAATTTGAGCCGTATAGCGACCCGCATAAATCTGAGCCATGATTTTTCCTGCCAGAGACTAGATACATCAGTTTGATTCTAGTCAATTTTATATGCAACTATGCGCAGTATGTGTAATTGAATATGCAAATTTACGCATATAAATTCAGCCTGCCTTAATTCAGCCCATGACTCAGGGCAAACAGCTAGATAATAGAAAGGTAAAAATAAAATCTGCTCTATGTCATTTGCATAGAGGACATAGAGCAGATTTTATTTTTACCTTTCTATTATCT
>JAAHIC010001061.1 GCA_010671965.1 Leptolyngbya sp. SIO4C5 | reverse complement strand
AGAGCCAGTGATCAGACGGACAGCGATCGCCTCGCACCGCGCCAATATTGAGCACTAAAACTGACGTATAGGGATCAGCGGGGGCCTCTACGGTTAGCCCCGTTAGCGTCATCATCTGGTTGAGCGGCAGCGTCGTCAGCAGCTTGTCGTAACCTTGCTCAGCCCCGCTAGCAAACTGAATTCGCTGGCGATCGACATCAATATTCACCACCCGGCAGCCATAGCGAATATCACAGCGCTCAGCCATTCGCTGTGCCAGCGTGTTTAGTCCCTCGGCAGGATACACAAACGTTGTGTTATAGCCCACAGGCGGCGTCTCCTGCAGCGCCCCTCGAATCGCCAAAGACAGATTGACCGGAGATTTGTAAGCATCTTGCGGCGCAATTTTGGTGTATAACCCCGCCGTGTAGAGCTGATTAAACGGATAAAAAAATAGTTCGCAGAGCTTGGGGCCAAAGTTAGCTGCCAGCCAGTCTTCCAGGGTTACAATAGCGGGCTGCGGCTGACTCATTTCGGCTAAAATTTGAGCCGCCGTTTCGGTGTCTAAAAACCGCAGGAAGTTTTGAATGGGATAAGGCACATAGCGATCGAGCTGGCGAAAATAAACCGAAGATTGCCGCGTATAGCGCTTCACCGGCGTGAGCTGTTCTATAAAGTGCAGCACAGTCGGATCGCCGCCAAAAATCCAATGTCCGCCGCCAATTTCAAACCGATAAGCCTGCTGATCCGCCGGAGCCTGCTTCAGGCGCTCTTGACTGCCAGGCCGCACATAATAGGACGAGCAGATTCCTCCCGGCGCTGCCGCCGCTTCTAAGACAGGCCACCCCGAAGCCAAGCCCGCTGCCAGCCCGGTCACGCCGCCCCCCAAAACGAACGTCTGTGCCATAGAAGCCCCTAGATCACATCTGCAAAGCTTTTTTCCATGCGGCGAAAATACCAGATACCGCTCCTAAAGAGAAAAATCACCAGCAGCAGCGATAGTGAAAAGCCCGGTAGGTAAATAGCCGAGTTGTTTCCCAAGATCGCCCAGCGAAAACCGTCAATCACCCCCACCATTGGATTCAGCGAGTACAAAAGTCGCCACTGCTGCGGCACAATGCTGCTGCTAAAGCCGACTGGCGAAATATAGAGGCCGAACTGGACTAGAAACGGCACCACATAGCGAAAATCGCGGTACTGCACATTAAGGGCGGCTAGCCACAGCCCCGCTCCCATCGCAGCGGCAAAAGCGATCGCAATAAACACAGGCAGCGTCAGAATGCGCCAGTCGGGAACAAAGTTGTACCAGGCCATCAGCGCCAGCAAAATCATGCCTGATATCAGGAAGTCTACAAAACTGACAATGACAGCGCTAGTGGGTACTACCAGTCGGGGAAAATAGACCTTAGAAATTAAATTGGAGTTATCAATCAGGCTATTGCTGCACTCAGCTAGGGCATTGGCAAAGAACTGCCAGGGCAGTAAAGCCGCGAATACCATGATTGTGTTTTCCGGGGTATTTGGCCGTTTA
>JAAHIC010001060.1 GCA_010671965.1 Leptolyngbya sp. SIO4C5 | reverse complement strand
TTTATCCAAGTCGGTTTAGTTAAGTGAGCTACGACAGTAACGGGGCAGTCTTTTCTCTGGTCAGGCGTTTTCAGGCAGATTGACTGAGCCTGCCAAGAAAAACCCCTTGTCTGATGGACAAGGGTTACTGAGAGGAGAACATCTAGCTAAATAGGCACGACAAAAGCGAACCTAAACCTGAAAAAGCGCAATAGTGAAATTTGCGATCGCTCAGAATTAATTATCTTCGTAGTGCAGCCTCTGACAAGTTGGGCACAGGGCAAACACTGTAAACTGACAGTTCGATACCGCAAAGCCGCGCTCTTCGGCTTCGTTAATACTCACTGTCGTAATCAAATCTTCCTCAAATTCTTGAACCGTGCCGCACTGTACGCAGACCAAATGGTGATGCTGGTGCATGAAAGGAGCACTCAGCTCATAATACTTTTTGTCTTCAGCTAAGCCTAACTCTCTTAAGAGGTTCAAATTAACCATGAGATGTACTGCTCTATAGACTGTGGAGATACTGATGTTTTTACCCTGGTCAGAAAGCCGCTGATAGATTTCTTCTGCGCTCAGATGGTGACCAACCGGAGCATTTTTAAAAACCTCCAATATCTTTTTGCGCTGGTCGGTAAAACGAAAGCCTTCTTGATTAAGTAGGGATCTTAGAGTTTCAGAATGCTGGGCGATGTGTGATTCAGGTTCGCTAGTTGCCATTATTTTGATAGCCGCTGAGAGAGTTATTGAAAAACGGTTTCAGTACAGGTTAGATAGGCTATTGCGGATCGTTTTCAGTACGAAGGAAAGATCTTCAGGAACTGCCTAACTTTTGAATTATTAGTTCACTTAATCTGTGGTCAAAAACTAAAAAGAGCGATACTGTGATCAAATGGGTTCATAAATTAGAGCACCCTGTATTTGACATCGTTGGAAAGGAAAATCATGCCTGTTACTGAAACTCTTTTGCAAACCTATGGTGAGGTAGCTGATAACTCCGTGCTGCTGGAACGATCGGTCACAGAACCGATTGTGGAAGGTCTGGGTGCCGCATATGCCAGTTTCATGGGCCTTTACCTGCAGTATCAAAAGCACCATTTTGTTGTCGAAGGTTCTGAATACTACATGCTGCACCAGTACTTCTCGGAAAGCTATGAGGCTGTTCAAGAGCATGCTCACGAAATTGGTGAACGGCTGCACGGTCTGGGTGGCATTCCGACTGGTAGCTTTGGCAAGCTGGCAGAACTCTGCTGCTTTGAGCAAGAGTCGGATGATATTTATCGCTGTCGGCTGATGGTAGAGCATGATCTCAAGGCGGAGCAGTCTATTATTGAAATGCTGAGACGTCTAGCTGGACAGGCAGATATCGAGTGGCGCGATCGCCTAAGCTCTCTGCCTGTCCAGCTCTCCCCGGTGAGCCGGGAGGGATACGTATTCGAGCTGGAACGCGACGACCTGGACGCACTGCGTTCGGGTCTTCTTGCCGCTCAGGAGTTCCATCTTCAGCGATCGCGGGAGTGGCAATCCGGCACA
>JAAHIC010000106.1 GCA_010671965.1 Leptolyngbya sp. SIO4C5 | reverse complement strand
TAATGATAGGGCAGAGACTGTGAGAAACGTGCAAGCACAAATCGATCTACGCCAAAACACGTATATTTACGGTTTCAACCCATATTTTTTTGAGCAATCGTGCAAAATATGGGTGAAGGCATCTACTAGATTGTGCGGATTCTTGTTTGATTGACTAGAAAGCAGTCTTAGCGTCTTTTTACCCAGTTTTTTTATGGTTCCTCAACAATCCCGGCAACCGCTTTCATCACAACCCTTTGCAGATACGCAGTACGATTGGGACAGTATTGCAGTAGAGGCAATTCCCCAGCTTTTAGAGATTGAAGCAGCGACAGAAGCGCCACTAGCGCCTCGTTCGGTCACTGAAACCTGCTTGAACTGGGACAGTCTTTCGACCTTCACCTTGCTCAGCGACCAGTTCCAGGATTTAGGCGTTGTTTTTGACAATGCTGTGGTGGTGGAGCCTTCTAATCCGGCTTATCCTACCTACTCTGGCGATCGCCTTGTCACGGGTTCGCCTAAGTCAGGCTGGATCACGGCCTCCTTTATTCGGCCGGTCAAGTCAGTGAGCGGGCGTATCACCTGTTCCCAGCCCATGCTGCTCATTGCCTTTGATCCACAGCAGCGCATTGTGGCTCAAGAAGAAATTACCGACGCCAATTTGGCTACCTCGGAAACTGGCCTCGACCCCAATCAGCTCTTGCAGGTCAAAGCAGAAGATATTCAAAGCGTTAAGTTTCACTGCTTAGGTGGACAGCTCACCATTGCCGAATTTTCTTTTTACTAAAAGACAGGCCAGATTTCACTATTAACTGCTCTCTCTATTAAAAAACTGGGCAAGGAAAAATCAAAGACTTAGCTAGCAGCCTATTAAGGCAGCTACACAGCTAAACTCATTTATCTATCAGAACGCTTTTTAGCTGTCGGTGTTTCAATTCTTAGCGATCGCCGCTTCTAATGATTGCGAATATTTAATATTTTATTCAATCCTGCAAATCGCTTTAAGATTACGACTTTTAGCTGAAATTCCACTAACGCTACTGTGGCAAATACTTAGAAACCGTTTCATCAATCAGTAAAAACTACTAAGCCAAATTTAAACATCCCCTTTCTTCGGCCTTTAGAATCACAGAATACGCTGAGAAAGCGGCAAGGTTATTGCGGTATTACCTCTACGCACGCAGAGGATTGCTAGACCCCTCAGGGGTAACGCCCCCCTTGAGAGGTTGAGATTAGCGCGGATATGTTTGAATAGCGAGCGTTAATCCACTTACTGTCCTGGCAAAGTTTCAATGTCTGCATTTGAACCAAGCATTTTGTTTCTAACGCGGTCTTTTTTTAGAGACTGATGAAATATTTACGCTTAGTTCGCTGCTTAAAAGAAATAGATAGTCAGCCACTTACACAGCCACTTTAGTCATTTGCCACGTTCCCTGTTTTTAGTAGCTATTTATCCACATGCTTTTCTACATTCACACTTTCAGAAATAAATTCATTTTTCGAGTTTTTTTCTGACTGCAATCCCATTTGCTGACGATAAATTAACTCATTGCGACTCCTCGGAGGTCATCTACAAAAATGGTACGAGATGCTTTAGTGGTTGGTGTGAGCCACTATCAAAAACTGCCGCGCTTGCAGTCGCCTAGTTATGATGCAGAGGCGATCGCTAGTTGCTTACAAAATTACGGTGAATTTCGGGTTCACCGCATGCCAGAGATCATTGAATCCAGTACGCCCAAGGTCGGTCAGCACACCGCTGTCACGACCCGGCAGCTCGAAAATGCGCTGATTCAGCTTTTCAAACCAGCTGGTAAACACGTTCCGCAAACCGCTGTTTTCTACTTTTCCGGTCACGGGTTTCAGCGCGAGGCAGGCATTCGTGAGGGCTATTTAGCCACTAGTGAAACCGATCCGGAAATGGGCATTTATGGTCTTTCTCTATTTTGGCTGCGGCGACTGCTGCAAGAAAGCCCGGTGCCGCAAAAAGTGATTTGGCTAGACTGTTGCCACAGCGGCGAGTTACTAAACTTTTTAGAAGCCGATCCGGGCGCACATCAGGGCAGCGATCGCCTATTTATGGCGGCCTCCCGCGAATTTGAGTCAGCCTATCAGTCATTAGGCTCAAACTACAGCGTCTTTACAGAAGCGCTACTCGCTGGACTCAAGCCTGAAAAATCTGAAACCGGTATTGTCACAAATCACAGCCTGCTACGCTCAGTCAGCCAGCAGCTCAAGGGAGAAATTCAGCAGCCCCTGTTTGAGACATCCGGCAGCGAAATTATGCTGACTCGCTCTTCAGGCCGTACGGCAACGCTCTCAACCTCTCCTGTCCCAACGCTCGATCGCCTCAAGCAGTTTGCGCTCAAATTTTGTCCCTATCAGGGACTGTCTGCCTTCACCGAGCGCCACGGCGACTTTTTCTTTGGCCGGGAAGAAGCGACCGCCCAGCTACTACAAAGCATCGAGCGCCAGCGCTTTTGCGCTGTTGTCGGGGCTTCCAGCAGCGGCAAAACATCTCTATTACGAGCGGGGCTAATCCATCAGCTTCAGCAGAACAGACTGCCGGGTAGTCGTCAGTGGCAGATTAGATATATGACGCCGACTGACTCACCCCTGACGAGTCTGGCAGCGGCCTTCATCGATCCCAATGCCTCAGGGCTGGTACGGGCAGAGCAGCTACGTCAAGCCATGAGCTTTTTGCAGGCAGGCGGTCAGGGTCTCAATCAGCTTGTCCAGACCAGCTTTGCCCCCCAGCAGGCCGCCACGCAAACTTTTATTCAGCAGCAGACACAGTTACAAACCGCAGCTAAACCTCAGCTATTGCTGGTGATTGACCAGCTAGAAGAACTCTTCAGCCACTGCCAAGAGGAGTTTCAGCAACAGCAGTTTTTAGACTGCATTCTGCAGGCTCTACAAGAACCGGAAACCCGCCTGCGGGTCGTGGTCGCCCTGCGGGGTGACTATCAAGATGCGCTCAATCGCTATCCCACTTTGTCGGTTTTGATGCGTCAGAATCTATTAGTGGTGCCTCCCCTCAGCTATGAAAAGATTAAGTCTACGATTACGGAGCCAGCTAAAAAACTCAAGATTCAGTACGACCCAAATTTGCTCTACAGCATTTTATTAGATATCGTCGGTGCGCCGGGGGAACTGCCCCTGTTGCAGCTGACACTAGCAGAGCTATGGCAGCGACAAATCGCCAATGCCTGCGACGCTTCCACCGAGCTTACCCTGGAAGCCTATGCTGAACTAGGCGGTGTCCGTCAAATTCTTAGCCAGCGAGCCACCGCAGTTTATGAAAGCCTAACAGAGGCTGAACAGCAGGCCGCCCGGCGTATTTTTCTCTGTCTCTGTGAGCTGGGAGAGGGAGCTGAAGACAGCCGCCGCCGGATTCAGAAAGCTGAGCTGATCAATCACGAATTCTCAGCTGAGCTGATTGAGCAAACCTTAGAGAAGTTGGTAACGGCCAAGTTAGTAATCGTGAATTCTGCTCAGCGCTCTGACCAGACGCAGCCCAGAGGACAGTGGCCGAAACCGGCTCCGAGGGATAGATCAGCTCCGGTCACAAGGGATACGGTTGATATTGTGCACGAGTCTCTGATTCGCAACTGGTCACTTCTGCGCGAATGGCTGCAAGACAAGCGAGAAATTTTGCGGCAGCAGCGACGGCTAGAAGCGGCCGCTCAGGAATGGCAGCAGCAGGGACAACCGCTCGCCTTAGACTATCTGCTCTCTAAAAACCGGCTGAGCGAAGCTGAGCTTTTTTGGCAGCGTCATCCTTCGGAGCCATCGGCTCTGGCCCAGCAGTATCTGAAGCAGAGCCGCCAGGTGCGGCGGCGAACTTACTTGCAGGTAGGCATTTTGGGATTTCTGTTGCCCTGCATGGTTTCCACCGGGCTGGTTTGGCTATTAAGCAGTCGTCAAGGCGCCCAAGAAGCCCTCTCTTCGGCTCAGAGGGGAGAAATTGCAGAAATGCGATCGCGCTCTGGCCTTGCTTCCCTCGCTACTCCACAGCCCTCAGCCGCCCAGCCTCAAACGACTCAAACTGAAGTGGCAGCGCCAACGGCTGCTTCGCCGCTAGAGCAGCGCCAGCTAGCCAACGAAACGGACTCCGTTGAGACTAATTTCTCTGCTGCAGATATAGCTTCACTGCTGCAGCTGCAAATTGCTCAGACCTCAGAGAGTCAGTTAAACGCCTGGGAGTGTCCACCGACGATTTTTACCCATCAGGCGATAATGCCCACCTCAGCTTCTGCAACCTATTCGTTCCCAACAAGTAGCTCTGATATAAGCGCAGTCACCGTTTGCCAGTAATCCGATTTAGAGAACGGCAAGGTTCTACGGAAGCGGCTATGCTGTTAGAGCAGGTGTACTGATTAGCAGTACTCTAACCGTGACGACCGTTGCCGCAAACCCAGTGCAGATTCTCTCACTCACTCTCAAAAACTTTAAAGCTCACAGCGATCGCCACTTTGAATTTCAGCCTGGCACCAACGCGATTTGTGGTGAGAATGGGGCCGGCAAGACCAGTCTTTTAGAAGCGATCGCCTGGGCACTTTTCAACTACCAGGGCGACTACAAACGAGAAGACCTGATCCGCAACGGCAGCAGCAGCGCCCAGGTCAGAGTCGTTTTTATCTCTAGTCATGACAGCCGGACTTATGAAGTGCAGCGCTGTACCAGTCGCGGCTATACCCTGTTTGATCCACAGCTTGACCAGCGTTTGGCGCTCAGCCGCGTTAAGGATGAGGTGCTGCCTTGGCTGCGCCAGCATTTGGGAGTAGAGCCAGGTACGGATTTAGCCCAGCTTTTTGCCAATACAATTGGTGTACCTCAAGGCACCTTTACCGCTGACTTTTTGCTGCCGCCGGATAAGCGCAAGCCCATCTTTGATACCGTATTGAAGGTTGAGGCTTACCGTACGGTCTATAAGCAATCCAACCATTTGAGAAAGTATGCTGAGGCCCAGGTAGAAGTCCAGCAGCGAGAAATTGCCCAGTACGAGGAAAGCTTACAAAACTGGGAAGCGCTTCAGCAGCAACAGCAGCAGGTCAGCCAAAGCTTGAGTCAAAGCAAAGCGCAGCTCCAGATGCAGCAGACTGAGCTGGCAAAGCTAGCTGAACAATTACAGCAGCAGCGCCAGCAGGCAGCTCAGCTGCAGCAGGCGCAAAACCAGCTCCAGCAAGCCTATACCCAGCTTCAGGCCCGGCAGCAGGCCAATCAGCTCCTGCAGCAAAATTTACAGCAAGCCCAGCAGGCAGCGGCGGTTTGTCAGGCCCAGCAGGCAGCTCATCATGCCTACCTGCAAACCAGCGAAATCCTGCAGCAGCTAGAAGCGCAAAGTCAGCAGCAGCAGCAGATCCAGGCTCAGCGGCAGGCCCTAGAGCGCCAGCTAGCCCAACGCCAATCTGAATTAACGCGGTTGACCTTACAGCTAGAGCAGGCCAGCGCCACTGAGGCGGAACTGGCTCAGCTCCAACCCCTAATCCAGCAGCAGGCGGACTTAGAGACGCAGCTCCAGCACATAAACCAGCAGCAGCAAGCCGCTCAGCAGCAGCAAACCCTAGAGCGGAGCTGGCAGCAGCAGCTAAGGCAGGTAGCAAGTGAACTGGGTCAAACCCAACAGACCATTCATCAGCTAGAGCAGCTCAAACCTGTGATAGAGCAAATTGCTGCCCACGAGCAGCAGCGCGATCGCCTACAGCAGCAGCTCAGCCGCGTAGAGGCCGCTCAGCAGTTTGAGGCCGAACTCAAGCAGCTCGTAGAGCGTAGCCAAAACCAGGGCGATCGCTATGCCAGTCAGGCTGCAGCGGCGCTGCAGAACTTAGAGACGCTGCAGGAAAGTGCCCCCTTGCTCAGCCACGCGGCCATTGAGTCCCTACGACAGGCAATTACTGAGGGACTGACGCTGAATCAGGAAACCTCAGCGGCGATCGCCAGCATTTTGCAAGACCTAGCCGCTCAGACCGCCACCAGTTCCTTAAAGCAGCAGCTAGTTCAGATACGGCAGCAGTTGCAACAAGGCTATCAGCAGCGCTCCGAATTTGATACGCTGCCGGTTCACCTGAGCCGTCAGCAGCAGCTACAGCAGCAGCAGGCCGAGCTACAGCAGCAGCTTCAGACTTTGGAGCAAACGCTGTCTGTATCCCATCTGCTGCAGCAGGCCGCCCCGCTAAATGCGGCGCTAGCTCAGCTCCAAGATCCTCGCAGTCGTGGCCGTGTCTTGCAGCAGTCTCTGCGGCAGCAGCCCCAAATTCAAAGCCGTCAGCAGCAGCTCGCCGCCGCTCAGGCTAAAGTACAAGGTCAGATTAGCGACCTCGATCAGCAGCTCAGTCAGTTTGAAAGCCTCGCTGCCCAGATTACAGAGCTGCGGCAGCAGCAGCAGGCGCAGCAGGCGGGCTATCTGCTCTATGTGCAAAATCAGCAGCAGGCCCAAGCCCAACCCCAACTTGCCGCCGATCTAGAAGCAGCGATCGCGGAACTAGATCAAATGACGACCGCTCATAACCAGCTCCAGCAGTGGCTCCAGCAGCTCCAGCAAGCCCATGATCCCAAGCAGCTCCAGCAGCTTGAACAAGCCCAGCAGCAGGCTCAGTCTCAGGTCGATCGCCTGTTGGGCAGCTTGCCCCAGCAGCAGCAGCTGCTAGAGAATTTGAACCAGCAGCTAGCCAACTTACAGCAAATTGCCGCCAAGCGCGATCGCGCCCAAAGCGATCTGCAGCAGCGCGATCGCGTCCGCCGCTTTATCAACTTTGCCCGCAAGGTATACAAAGAGGCGGGACCACGTATCACCGAGCGCTATGTGCAAACCATTTCTAGAGAAGCCGATCGCCTGTTTCGGGAGCTGCTAAACCGACAAAACGCGGCCCTCACCTGGACGCGCGACTATGAAATTTTGGTGCAGGAAGGGGCCCATACCCGCCGCTTCATCAATCTTTCCGGCGGAGAGCAGATGTGCGCGGCGCTGGCGGTGCGGCTGGCACTGCTGAAGGTGCTGGCAGATATTGACGTTGCCTTCTTCGACGAACCGACAACCAATATGGATCGGCCTCGCCGCGATAGTCTAGCCGAGGCGATCGCCCGCATCAGAACCTTTAACCAGCTTTTTGTGATCAGTCATGACGATACGTTTGAAAAGGTAACAGAGAACGTAATCTTAGTAGAACGAGAAAATTAGTTTACCAGCGGTAGTTTATGCCCACAACGATTGCGCTGATTGCCCATGATGGCAAAAAGGACGACATGGTAGCCCTGGTGCGGCGTTACCAAGATGTCTTGCAGCGCTATCACCTGGTAGCTACCGGGACGACCGGCCAAAGAATTCGGGGGAATACGAATCTAAAGGTCGAGACTCTGCTCTCAGGGCCGCTGGGGGGAGACGCTCAAATCTCAGCGCAGGTCGCGAGTCAAGCCATACTGGCCGTCATTTTTCTAATTGATCCGCTCTATGCCCAGCCCCACGAGCCTGATGTCAATGCCCTTTTACGCATCTGCAACGTTCATAATGTGCCGCTGGCGACCAACATCGCTACGGCTGAAGCCCTGCTCAATCAGTTCGCCCGCCAGCGCGTTGCCCACCTGATTTTCAACCCGACTGCCGGACAGGGTAATCCGCAGCAGCAGCTTAGTCTAATTCGCGAGATCCTAGAGCCTCGCCTACACCTTGCGGTTCACTGCACTACCCCCACTATGGATGCAGTGACGCTGGCCCAAGCGGCGATCGCAGCAGACGCAGATATGCTAATTGCTTCCGGCGGCGATGGCACAGTTTCAGCGGTGGCTAGCACCTTAGTCAATACTCACATTCCGCTGGGTATCTTGCCGCGAGGCACCGCTAATGCCCTGGCAGCTGTGCTCAATATTCCGGCTGATTTGCGAGCCGCTTGCGAGATTATTTTGACAGGACTGACCGCGATTATTGATACGGCGCAGTGCAACGGGCAGACCATGACGCTCTTAGCAGGCATTGGCTATGAAGCAGGTATGGTGGAGCGAGCAGACGGCGATTTGAAAGCTCGATTTGGCGTTTTGGGCTATATCTTCGCAGGCATTCAACAGCTCAACGAGCAAGAACTCTTTGATACCCAGATCGAGATCAACGGTGAGGTTCGTAGCTTCCAATCCGGGGCAGTCACGGTTGCTAATGCAGCCCCACCGACCTCGGTGCTGGCTCAGGGGTTGGGGCAGGTCATTGTCAACGATGGTTTGCTAGATGTCACTATTTCAACCGCCCAAACTAAGCTACAGAGCCTCAATACTTTGCTGAACCTCTTTGGTTCAGCTCTCGTCCGCACAGTGCCAGAGCGCGAAGATATGGTCGCCCTGCGCGCGTCTCAAATTCGGATTGAAACTACGCCGCCGCAAAAAGTTGTCCTCGATGGTGAAATCATCGGCACGACACCAGTTGAAATTATCTGTCAGCCGCGCAGCCTGGTCGTCGTGGTGCCGGAGCTGCCGCCCTCGGTTAAAGAAAAAGCTCCTAGCGATTTGCTAGAAGCTGATGACTCTCAAGATGAAGAATTAACCTAGTTGTCTGCCTGCAGGAGGCAATTAGAAAAAACTACTTGGCAAGCATTTCGCTGGTGTAGGCATCGCCGCTGTAGGCAGGGACGCGATCGCGATAGCTGGTTTCTCGACCTGTTACGGATGTGGCGATCGCCTCAAAGCCGTTGGAGTTCCAGTTGCGCTCGTGAATCGGCTTGGACTGTTCGCCGCGAAAGTAAGCCTGGGTGCCAATTAGCGCTACGGCTGCCCAGCCCACGACCAATAAAGCAACTACGATTGCCATCTATATCTCCTTCTGCTTGTAGCGGTTGATAAAGGGCCAGATTGAGGATGATTCTCTCAGTCAGGCCGCTGTTTTGTAAATCAATGTAAACAATATAGCCATTATTGTAACAAAATGTCAAATTAGCTTGACGAATTCATCTTTCACCTTCAACCAGTTCCACAGTTAGTGCTTCTGGCGAATACAGTAGACAGCCTCATGCCCGATATGGCTAAAAAATATGCTGCAATTTCCCCTTCTCAGTTGCCGCCTTTTTTGAGTATGCTGGCGAAAGTGTGACTTGCTCATCGAGCCTGATGGCGTTCACACTGCTTCGCATTCAGCTATTTCACAACTTTATAGGTTCAGTTTCGCTATCGGCTGAGTTCCGCTCAATCACTCGCTGGCACGGAGCATGATGCAAGATCTTCGCGTTCGCTTTCATCCTGCTGGATTCACTTGGGAACAGGGGGTCGTTTGGACGGCCACGGTTCACTATTGCTGGATCAATCTGATGATTCTGCTACAGGCGATCGCCGTGGAAGAGTTTGAGTATTACGCTGTGTACGAGTCAAATCTGTGGGACTTGGGCCTGAGTTTCCTCATGTTTAAGCCATTTGAAACTCTCTGTGAGCACGTGTTGGCGCTACTGGTTGCTCAAATAGATCTGATTAGACTTCGGTAGGATAGGGATATCGCTTAGAGAATAGCTGTTACAGCGATCGCAAAGATCAGCTAATGAAAAGAGTATTGCTAACGCTCATTCAAGTTTATCGACGACTGATTTCGCCCCTCGTGCCGCCAAGCTGCCGCTTTCAGCCTACTTGCTCCCAATACGCGCTGACAGCGATCGATCGTTTCGGTCCCTGGCGCGGCAGTGGCTTAGCAATTCGTCGCATTTGCCGCTGAGGTCGCCCGGTTGAGTATGAGAATTCAATTGAGAGCGACACCGTAGAAGCCCGAAAAGCGCGTCTAATCCAAGTTCTCAGATTTAATACGGAAAGACACAACCTCATCCGAGCCCGAGCCCTAGCCCGAGCCCTAGCCCGAGTCCTA
>JAAHIC010001059.1 GCA_010671965.1 Leptolyngbya sp. SIO4C5 | reverse complement strand
CTGGGTAGCCGGTGGTGGCGGCAATCTCATGTGTAGCTTTGACGGGGGTGAAACCTGGCTAAAAGATCGTCAGCTTGAGAATGTTCCCTCCAACTTTTACCGAATTGTCTTTTTGCCAGACAACAGGGGATTTGTCTTAGGTCAGCGTGGTATTTTGCTAAAGTACGATAACGGAGTAAAAGCGGCCTAGTTCTTAAGGTAAAAGAGGCTGACGCGACTTTTATTCTTGTGAGGATAGAATCCGTTCCGTATGATGGAATAAGTAGATAAATTGCTGTTAGAGGAGATATTTGATGGCAGGTACAACTGGAGAGAGACCGTTTTCAGACATTATTACCAGTGTGCGCTACTGGGTAATTCACAGCATCACAATTCCAGCGCTTTTTATTGCGGGTTGGCTATTCGTAAGCACGGGCTTAGCTTACGATGCATTTGGCACCCCTCGGCCCAACGAATACTATCCCAATAACCGCATGGAGCTGCCTATCGTTGACGATCGCTATGATGCCAGTCAAGAGATTCAGCAGTTCCAAAATCAGTAGCCCAATCGCTTTTGTTTAGCAGACTAGGTTTTTTAAATGAATAGCAATACTTCTAACGAACCCGTAACTTATCCCATCTTCACAGTTAGATGGTTGTCAGTTCATGCCCTTGCAGTTCCCAGCGTTTTCTTTTTGGGAGCTATTGCGGCAATGCAGTTTATTCAGAGATAGGAGGACTTTGTGGATCGCAAACAAAACCCCAATAAGCAGCCAGTTGAACTTAACCGAACTTCTCTATACTTAGGGTTGTTGCTCGTATTTGTTCTTGGATTGCTGTTCTCTAGCTACTTCTTTAACTAGAGGATTGATCGGTTTTTTAAGACCTGTTTTTTAGTTGATTAATTCTTTTGGAGGTGTGTGGTGGGCCAAAGCGGTAGAATTCCTTTGTGGATCGTGGCGACGATTGCGGGCACTGGCGTCCTTGTGGTTGTCGGTCTTTTCTTCTACGGCGCTTATGCAGGTGTCGGCTCTGCTATGTAAGCCGCTCTGATGCGCTAATAAGCAAAAAGCACTGCTGAACAGCGGTGCTTTTTGTTGTGGCCTTTATTAATTTTTGGCCGTTTTGGAGAACATGAAAAGCTCTTCAAAACGGGCTTTAGCAGCTATGCGGCGTCTTCTTGCTCAATATAGAGAAACAAGAAGGCCATCGCTACTGCTGGGAAAACAAGACCTACTATCGGCACGAGAACTGAGGGAAGAAAAGAAGCTGCCATATAGATTTCCTATCTCAACACAAATTATTACGTCAATAGATTACTGCGAATCGGCCCAAAATGCTTAAATTCTTCTACAAACTTTGCGCAACGTTAAATTGAAAAGCCGCGCCTAGAGCCAGAGGAAACGCGATCGCCCTTTGAGGTTACACCTCAAACTCGTCTAGTGAAGTATCGGGCAGGTCAGCCGGTAGGATAGCGCGATCTACCACTACGCGATCGCTTTCTCGTTGGCTCACTACATCAATGGCGATCGCC
>JAAHIC010001058.1 GCA_010671965.1 Leptolyngbya sp. SIO4C5 | reverse complement strand
TGGAATGCCTGCGAGCTGACTTTAATTGAGTCCATTGCCCATCAGTGCGCGATCGCAATTCATCAAACGGAACTTTACTATCAGGCCCAGGTAGAGCTAGGGGAACGACAGAAGATTGAGGAAAAGCTGCGGCACGATGCTTTTTACGATACGCTGACAGACTTGCCGAACCGAACCCTATTTATTGAAAGGCTACAGCACGCTTTACAGCTCTATCAGCGGCGAGCAAAGCGGGAGTCTAGCAGCGACTCCTATCACTTTGCTGTTCTATTTCTAGACCTAGATCGCTTCAAAGTTGTCAACGACAGTCTAGGACATATTATTGGTGATCAGCTATTAGAAAGGGTGGCCCAAAGATTCAGTTCCTCTCTCAGGATAGGCGACACGGTAGCCCGGCTGAGCGGAGATGAATTTGCCATTTTATTAGAAGATATTGCCGAAGTTAACGATGCGTTTGAAGTTGTCTACCGCATTCGGCAAGAACTCAGTTCTCCTTTTTTGCTCGATAATCACGAAGTCTTCATTAGCGTTAGCATTGGCATTGCCTTCAGCGCTGAGCACTACAGTGAACCGATTCAGCTCCTGCGCGATGCTGATACGGCCATGTATCAGGCTAAGGCTAGAGGGCGTAATAGCTATGAGGTTTTCAATGCTTCTATGCATGCCTATGCCTTAAAGCAGCTCCAGCTAGAAACTGATTTACGCCACGCTATTGAGCGCCAGGAACTAACTGTTTACTACCAGCCCATTGTTGCGCTGCAAACTAATCAAATATGCGGCTTTGAAGCGCTAGTGCGCTGGCAGCATCCGGAGCAGGGATTCATCGCCCCGACTGAGTTTATTGCGATCGCGGAAGATACGGGACTGATTGCTCTAATTGACCTGTGGGTACTGCAACAGGCTTGCAGTCAGCTCTATCATTGGCGGGCAAAATTTCCGGCGCTCAGCCATTTGACAATGAACGTCAATCTTTCGGGCAAGCAGTTTTCTCGCCCCGATCTGATTGCCCAAATCGATCAGGTTTTGACCGAAACCCGGCTAGACAGCAGCTACTTAAAGTTAGAAATTACCGAAAGCGTGCTAATTGAAAACGCCAACTCTGCCCTCAATATTTTCGAGCAGTTGAAAACTAAAGGCACACAAATCTGCCTCGACGATTTTGGGACTGGCTATTCGTCTCTTAGCTATCTGCGGCGATTTCCCATTCATACGTTAAAAATCGATCGCTCTTTTGTTGCCCGGCTAAATACTGACCTAGAAGATAGCGAAATTGTCAAAGCTATTACTAATTTGGGACTGATCTTGGGCCTGCGGGTTGTGGCGGAAGGGGTCGAAACCTTAGAGCAACTCTCTTTTTTGAAAACAACAGGCTGCCATGAAGCGCAGGGCTCCTGCGGGATTAGTAACGGTCAGATGCCCTTGCTCAATCTGGCCTAAAAGCTGATATAAATAGCGTTCGCCGCTGGGTAAGTGGTTGAGAGACTGCATAGAAGTTTAGCTAGAGAGTTTGTGTAAAT
>JAAHIC010001057.1 GCA_010671965.1 Leptolyngbya sp. SIO4C5 | reverse complement strand
CATGCGCTGATAGAAGTCTATTGCTGGGGTGTTCCAGTCTAAAACGCTCCAGTCTAGCCGACCGCAGTTCCGCTCCACTGCCAACTGGGCTAAGTGGGTCAAGAAGGCTTTACCGATTCCCTGACGCCGATAGGTAGGCAGTACGAACAAATCTTCTAGGTAAATTCCCGGCTGCATCAGAAAGGTCGAGAAGTTGTGAAAAAACAGGGCAAATCCAGCTGGATGGTTATCAACCCTGGCAATCAAGGCTTCGGCATAGGGGCGATCGCCAAAAAGATGCGCCTGCAGATCGGTGGCAGTGCCCGTCACTTCGTGAGCCAGCTTTTCATACTCGGCCAGTGCCTTGACTAGGTCAAATAAAATCGGCACGTCTTCCGGGGTGGCGGCCTGAATAGTGAGGCTGGCGGCGTCAGGCAGAGCATTGCTTCTCATAGCGTTTTCTTGTCCTTAGCGAAAGATTTACCTACTGCAAAGACGGTTTAGCCTAGCGCATCCTAAAAAAATCGACAAACCACTTTGCCCATAATCAGAGAAGCGGGCACCCTGCCAAATGCGCGGCTATCTTCGCTGGCAGCTGCATTGTCTCCCTGGAGAAAACAGGCTCCCTCAGGGCTAGCGGCAACGACCCGCTTGATGAGGCGCAGGTCAGGTCGTTGAGGATGCCTTGCCACTACAATGTCTCCAACCTGCGGCGGAGAGTGGCAATACGCCTGGGGATCTAGCAAGACTTCGTCCCCTGGCTGCAGCAGTGGCTGCATAGAATAGTTCACCACGCGAAACCGCTGGCGCCTTCTTAAACACCAAAGCAGCAGATCTTGCCATCTGCTGCTCGGTAAGTCTGTTGCCATTGTGCTAACAGAATTGGCTGAACGGGCCGTCAATATTGCTGTCGCCAGCAGTAAGGGGGCATTCGCAAATGCCCCCTACCGAATCGAGATATGTCTAGCTGGCGGTGTACCAGGAAACGTCACGATCCTTGGTGGCCCAGAACATGTTGTGGATCTTTTGCACAGCTTCCATCAGTTCCTGGGAATGCTGCAGGCTCACTTCTACCTTGCAGGCAGAGCAGAGCTTAGTGGCTTTCCAAAAGGTATCGTGCAGATCAGGATACTTATCGAGGTGAACCGGCTTGAAGTAGTCAGTCCAAAGAATCAAGATTTCATCTTTGGCCTTCTGGGCCTGCTCTTCCTTAATCGCAATGTAGCGAGACAGGGTGTTTTCGTAAGCTGTCCAGGCTGCTTTGTCACTGGTCGCCGGAATCTCTAGATCCATGATTTTCTTAGTCATGGAGAGAACCGCTTCGGCGTTGATCCGAGCCGCAGAGGGGTCGTAAACGCCGCAAGGTCCGTCGCAGTGAGCATGAACTGCGGGTGCGGGGAACCAGTCTTTTAGCGTAGAAATTGCTTTATTTATGGTCATGTTCACGCAAAGCGTGCCGCTGGCCGACACCGAGAAGAGCCGCAGCGGCGTCTCGGTCGTCACCGTCCCCGACATCCGCTGGGCGCGGCGCGACATCAAG
>JAAHIC010001056.1 GCA_010671965.1 Leptolyngbya sp. SIO4C5 | reverse complement strand
GCAGAAGAGCGCAGCCGCAATGCCATCTAAGATACAGCCCCAGACACCTAGTCCCAAACGACTACCAGAACCTGCAACAGCAGGGTTTCAAGATGCAGCCAATCCCATCTTCAACGCCGCCCTAGAGCAGCGAGTGCTGGTCAATCTACCGGCTCAGGTCTTTGCCCCGCTCAAAGAATGGATTGAAACCAATGCGCTGCTGGAGCTATCGGCAGAGGCAGGGATTCAGTGGATTGTGCTGTTTGTCACCGACGGCGAGCTCGATAGCCGCAATCTCCTGCGCCACAGCTTGGCCTACTTCCAGCACCAGGTAATTCATGTCGTAGTCAAAAATCACGGCGTGGTCAAGCAACCAGATCCCAGCCGCGCTTGGGCTGAGTTTGAAGATGACAGCCCGCTGCAGGAGTTGATGAGCCAGTACACTGCCACAATCATTGATTTTCCAGCTTTCCATGGAGATGCAGAGCTGATTGAGCTCGATAAACAGAATCTGACCTTTCGAGAGGCTCTGACCTATAAAGGCTTTAGCTTGATCTCACGGCAGCGAGTCAAAAACTTCCTGCGCTCTGCCTATGCTGCTTTTGAAGCCACAGAGGTATTCCGCAATGCAGGTGAAGCATGAGTGGAAATCACCGCACCGCTAAACCAAGTTCTGCCCGAACAGCTTTAGACCACGTGCTGGCAGATAAGCCCGACGCTGTGCAGGCACGACTGCGTAAGCTGGTGCAGGAATTCAATATCCATCCCAACGATCCGCTCTGGCCGGTTATACTCTCACTCGAGCAGGTGACAGGGCTGATTGAAGCAGGGCCAAAGGAGTGGCAGCATCTCTTTGCAGAATTCCAGGAAGAGCTTACTGCCTGGACAAACTCTCATCTGCAGACGCTGACCGCCCTAGCCCATGAGGCAGAGGCGCTGCAGCAGCTAGCGCAAAACAGTGAACAGACCAGCGTTGTGATGCAGACACTGGCGGCCCAAAGCCAAACCTTGAGTCAGCAGCTGCAGTACTCAACCGAGTCTCTAGCTGGATTGCTGAATGAATGGCAGGGGGTTACCAACCAGCTAAAGCAGCAGCAGGCAGAACGTCAGGCGATCACTGCGATGCAGAAAGAGCAGCTCAGTATGCTGGTGAAAGCGGTGCAGCATCTGGACCAAAAGCTCGACAGGCCGTCATTTTTACGTCAGAGCAGCTGGAGGGGAACGACCTTGGCAATCGCGGTGCTCTATACGCTGGTGTTTTCAGTAGTCAGCATGACGACCTTGGTTTTGTATCTGAAGGATAGGCCCCTGCTGCTTGAGATGCATGAGCCCGTCATGGATGGCGGGAAGTCAGCCCGTCTTGTCATCGATACATAGCTGGCTTTGAGGAGGTAAGGCAAGCGCGGACAAAAACGACAGCTATGATCGCAACGACAACTAGGATCGCTAGTCTAGCCCCTTCGAACCTGCCAGATTGAGTTTTAATGCTTAGAATTCATGATTTCTTCCCCCTAATCCTGCGCCAAGCCTGGAGCTGGATTAGGGA
>JAAHIC010001055.1 GCA_010671965.1 Leptolyngbya sp. SIO4C5 | reverse complement strand
TCATAGGGGGTGACACCCCTCCTCCCAGATGTGTCATAATCTGGGAGGAGGGGTGTCACCCCCTATGTAAAGTTTTCTGAAGAAAAGGGCGGTTTTCCTATTGATTTAGCTTTTTGCCCAAAATCTGATTGGTCATTTTGGGATCGGCTCGGCCGCTGGTTTGCTTCATCACCTGGCCGACAAAGAAGCCCTGTAGTTTCTTTTTACCGGCTCGGTACTTTTCTACTTCATCGGGATGAGCTGTCAGAATCTCGTCAATGATTTTCTCTAAAGCACCGCTATCTGAAATTTGGCTCAGCCCCTTATCCTCAATAATCTGCTTCGGCGAGCCACCCACTTTGAGCAGATCGGGCAAAATCTCCTTGGCAATTTTGGTGCTGATAGTGCCGTCATCAATCAGCTGCACCATTTCCGCCAGCATTGTGGGCTTGAGCGCAATTTCAGCAATTGTTAGCTTCTCTGCATTTAGATAGGCTGCTATATCCTGAGTGACCCAGTTGGCCGCCGCCTTGGCATCGGCGCCAGCGGTCACCGCCAGCTCAAAGTATTCAGTAATGGTGCGATCGTCGGTCAGCACGCGGGCGTCATAGGCAGACAGGCCCAATTCTTCCTCATAGCGATGCCGTTTGCTTGCAGGCAGTTCTGGCAGTTCTGCTTGCCAAGCCTCTAGCTGCTCAGGCGTCACCTCAATCGGCGGCAGATCCGGCTCTGGAAAATAGCGGTAGTCGCTAGAGCCCTCCTTCACCCGCATACTGCTGGTGCTTTGGCTGGCTTCATCCCACAGCCGGGTTTCCTGAACCAGAGTCTCGCCTGCTTCAATAGCGGCAACTTGGCGCTCAATCTCGTAGTCGATCGCTTTTTGAATGGCGCTGAAGGAGTTCATATTTTTGATCTCTACCTTCGTGCCAAATTCTTGCTGTCCTACAGGGCGTACGGAGATATTCACGTCGCAGCGCAGCGAACCTTCCTGCATATTGCCGTCGCTCACCCCTAGGTAGCGGACAATCCGCCGCAGCTCTTGGGCGTACTCAGCCGCTTCCTGCCCCGATCGCATATCGGGTTCAGAGACGATTTCTACCAGGGGCACCCCTGCTCGGTTGAAGTCCACCAGAGAATAGGCCGATCCGGCTAGGCGATCGCTGCCGGCATGTACCAGCTTGCCCGCATCTTCTTCCATGTGCAGGCGAGTAATGCCGATGCGCTTAGTTTTGGCCTTGCCGTTTTCGTCTAGCAGCGGTTTCCCTTTTTTGTCGGTCAGCTCAATTTCAATCCAGCCGTGTTCGGCAATGGGCAGATCAAACTGGGAAATCTGATAGTTTTTAGGCAGGTCGGGATAGAAGTACTGCTTGCGATCAAATTTGCTGTAGGGAGCAATCTGACAGTTAAGCGCAAGTCCTGCCTTGACGGCATATTCTAAAACGGTCTGATTCAGTACGGGCAGAACACCCGGCAGCCCCATGCAGATTGGATCAATGTAGGTATTAGGCTCAGCCCCAAAATCTTTTCGCCCAGCTCCACAGAATTTGGG
>JAAHIC010001054.1 GCA_010671965.1 Leptolyngbya sp. SIO4C5 | reverse complement strand
GAAACGGTTCGCACCGCTGGCGGCTATAAAAATTTCCTTTATAAAGAGGCTTCTGACAATCCTACTAATATCCGCGATCGGGCAAATCGCTTTGAACTGAGCCTGCTCGAACGCTTTCGCCAGCAGCCAGAGCTAACTGAAATAGAAGGGCTGCGGGGCATGAAGCAAAACGCTCTGTTCTTTGTGGCGCGGCCCATGCAGGTCAATAATGAGAGTTGTTTGGTCTGTCACAGCCAGCCGGATAGAGCGCCTAAAAGTATGGTTGAAAAGTATGGCAGCGAAGGCGGCTTTGACTGGCATTTAAATGAAATTGTGGCGGCTCAAATTATGTATGTGCCTGCCAGCACTATTTTTTCTAGCTATCACCAGCAATTTATTTTGATGATGGCAGCTTTTGTTGGTAGCTCGCTAATTGTCATCCTCTTGATTAACTGGCTGCTGCAGCGCAATGTGGTTCGGCCAATCGTACCGTTAGCTAGGGCAGCGCAAAAGCTCTCGAATGCTCAAATTGATACTGAAGCCAGTGAGATTAAAGAGATTGAAAAGCTCAACAAAGTGACTCAGCGACAAGACGAAATCGGTCAGCTTGCTAGGCTCTTTCAGGAGATGGTGGAGTCGGTTTGCGGTCGTGAACGGAGCTGGCGCGAAACGCTCAATAAGCTGCATTACGAAACTGATGAGAGCAAACAGCTAGCTATGCTAAAACAGATGACCAGCAATCTCAACAATAAAAACTTACTGGATCGATCGCAAAAACTGCGCGATCGCATTAATAGCCAATCTAATTCGTAAAAGCCTTCTGCTGGCTTCAAAGTTTTGCGGTTTGCACAGAAAAGCGATCGAATTTACTCCAGACGCAGCCATAAAAAAGGTTTTAATCCCCGTGAGGGTTTTTGGTGGTTTCGACGAGAATGCCGAACGCACGAACGTAATCAAATCGTGGTTTCAATCCCCGTGAGGGGTTTTTGGCGGTTTCGACGCAAGCGACTTTACACAGTGCCTTACGGCTTCAGTTCAGTTTCAATCCCCGTGAGGGGTTTTTGGTGGTTTCGACCTTTGCGCCAAGATGGCAAAGTTGAGTGGTCGGTGACGATGCCTGTTTCAATCCCCGTGAGGGGTTTTTGGTGGTTTCGATTCAAATTGCACTGTAACAGGCGCAAGAGGCAATTTGTTTCAATCCCCGTGAGGGGTTTTTGGTGGTTTCGACGTGGCCTCTGTTTCGAGGCCGTTTGAGGCGCGATCGTGTTTCAATCCCCGTGAGGGGTTTTTGGTGGTTTCGACATATAACCCCAGGAACGCCAGAGATCATCAGGGCTGTTTCAATCCCCGTGAGGGGTTTTTGGTGGTTTCGACACAGCAGCTAATTACAGCGGTTCTTCAAATACAGGTTTCAATCCCCGTGAGGGGTTTTTGGTGGTTTCGACTCGCTTTCAAGTTCCTCAATTGCTGTCGCGATATTAATCAGTTTCAATCCCCGTGAGGGGTTTTAGATCGGAAGAGCGCCGGGTATTGCATCGTGTGAAGGTGACAGTT
>JAAHIC010001053.1 GCA_010671965.1 Leptolyngbya sp. SIO4C5 | reverse complement strand
CTGAATTTAGAAAGTCTGGAGAGATTAAGAGTATAGCTATTTTCGCTTCATTAAATGCATTTTCATAGTAGTCTCGCCAATTAGTACCAGTTTCAATTTCTTGGTCATGCCGAATATGAATTAGACCCAACCTCTTAAGAGGTTGTAATAGCAGAAGTAACTTTTGGCACCACTCCTCGTCTTTACGGCTATAGCTTATATAGATAGTTACACCAGCCATAAAATTGTATCAATTTAATATTAAGTGACTATTGGATTATGCAACAATCTGACTAGTGCTCCTACTAAAGGCTTGAGCAGTCTAACGTTCCCAATCACCGGATTCAGATAAGTTGACAACTACAATTGACAGCTTGACTTTGTTCCGGTGCATTGGGATTGTTATGCAGTGCCGCCATATCATTTATGGCTTAAAAGTCTCTTTTGCTCCCTCAATGAAGAATTTCGCAACAGGGTGATCGACCATTTTTCCCAAAGCTGCAAAGCTACCAGCTCTAACTCCCCTCAAAATCCGAGATTTCAATTCTGGATTCTTTTCGATGTGATCTACAGCCTTCGCTCCCAAAACTCTAGGACTATCACTAGGATAATCGTCTGATAGCTGGACTAGTAAAGCTTTAATAGCTTTTGAAGCTTGGACTAAATCTTGAGAGTTATTGATTTGGGTGTCAATTTTGTCGCCCCTGACCTTGTCGCCTGCAACATTATCACCCAAACCGTATTGGTTAATTGAATTTCCGTAATTACTTCCCATATGTTCACCTGTTTGAACTACGACATTGACAGAGTTTGATGGTGGTGGCTGGGTCTGCTCCTGTTTTGCCAACCAAGAATCTATTTTTTCCAAAAGTTCTTTAGATCTAGTTTCGAGATCGCTAGACTTCTGCCTCACTTCACCAACAGCACCTTCAGGACGGGCGAGATAGGAACCAAGCACTATACTTTGCAGAATAAGATTAATCAGTGTAAACGCGTTGCCAACACTGTATACACCAGAAATGCTGAGGATTCCCTGTGATACGGCAAGTTCCTTACGCCACTTAGGTTTTTCCCGATTCATCTCCGAGATGAGTTTAGATACTTTCCTTTGAAGATTTTCTAGCTCTGCATCTTCTTTATTCAATTGCTGAGTATTAGACTGCTGCTGCGAAGCTTCAAATTTTTCAAGTTTCTTCTTATATTCCTCAAGCTCTCTCTTGTGATTTGCTAACTCACGTGAGTTAACTTCAAGAACTTGATTCATTCTTTCAGTTTCATTTTTGTAGTTCTTCGCATTCTCTACAGCATCTTTGGCTCTTAAGAAGAAAAAAACCATAGCGCCAAAAAAAATTAAGCCAGCTGCCATCAGGGCTAATGTAACTGGATCCATAATTTTGCTTACATAAACTGTAGAAGCGAAAACCCAATACTAACTCAATGCAGAATTAACCGCATAACTCTTAATTAGAGGGAAAGTTTCCACCTAAGATCCCCATACGGGTAAATAGGTGGAATTACGTCTTCCTAAGATCCTGTTTTGGGTTTTCGCTTCTACA
>JAAHIC010001052.1 GCA_010671965.1 Leptolyngbya sp. SIO4C5 | reverse complement strand
TCTGTCTATAGTTATGAACTGAAGACAGCAGCGAAGATATCTGTACGAGATACCTTCGCTGCTCAGACTTTTTACTTTTGCGATGCCGTCTATACCGTTGGCGGCATCACAACTTTTTTAGCCAAACCTACAGACTGCAAGGTTCTGATAACCCACCAGGTAGGGTCGATTTCCCACCATTTCCAGCCCGCTTTGGCTACGTTAGGATAAGCGTGATGGTTGTTGTGCCAGCCTTCACCATAGGTTAGCAGTGCCGCCCACCAGAGGTTGCGAGAATTATCTTCCACCTCGTCAAAGCTGCGGTAGCCCGTCATATGGGTAGCCGAATTGATCAGCCAGGTGGAATGCCAAAGGAAAACTGAGCGCACGGCCAGGCCGTAGAGCACGAAAGACCAACCGCCTAGGGCATAGAGCAGAACACCTAAGGGTAGCTGCAGCAGCAGATAGTTGCGATCGAGCCACTGATAATAGCGATCGCGAGCTAGATCCGGGGCAAAGCGCTGATATTGCTGCCGGTCAAAGACCTGGGGCTGCACATAAAATAGCCAGAGCATGTGACTCCACCAGAAGCCGCGACGGGCAGAATAGGGATCCTTCTCGATGTCTTCAGTGTGTAAGTGATGTTTACGATGACCCGCGACCCAGAAAATCGGTCCCCCCTGTAGTGCCAGAGCGCCAATAGTGGCAATTATGTACTCTAAGGGCTTAGACACCTGAAAGCTGCGGTGAGTCAATAGGCGATGGTAGCCCAGGCAAATGCCAATGCTGCCAAATAGCCAGTGCAGAAACACCATGATGCCTAAAGCAGACCATGAGAAGAACCAGGGAGCTAACAGGGCCAGAGCATGAATAATGGCGAAGAAGAAAATAGTTGGCCAGTTAAGCGGCAGGGACTGATTGACTGCCGGAGCAGTTTGGAGCACTTTTGATTTCATAAAAATTCCTCGTTAGGACAGCTCTATCTGTACAAGTTTTTAAAAGAGATAGGGTGGACGCAGATAGGCAAAAAAATTCAGTTTTAGACGATAGGTGAAATATTTCCACCTTTTATGTGCAAGTGGCACTTGCAGTTAGAGCTTAACAGCATTACCTTTAAAAGTGCAAGCGTTACTTGCATGTATTTATGACTTCTCAGCGCAACTCGGCCCGAAAACGTTTAATCCAGGCGGCTTTACAGCTTTTCGCGGCTCAGGGCATTACAGAAACGACAACTCGGCAGATTGCTGACATGGCAGGGGTTAATGAGGTAACTCTGTTTCGCCATTTTGGCAGCAAGCACGGCTTGCTTTTAGCTGTCTTAGAAGACGCCAAGGTATTTGAGCAGCTGCAGCAAACGCTGAACCATCAGGTGAACCAGGCTGGTAGCCTTTCTCAGGCGCTTAAAAGCTATGCCGGAGACTGCTTAGAATCCTTGGCCCAGATTCCCGAATTTGTGCGATCGCTGGTGGGAGAAGCCGGACAGTATCCCCCTGAAAATCGGCAGGCTCTCGGCTATGGCTTGCGACAGGCCAATCGCTATACCCAGCAGTACCTGA
>JAAHIC010001051.1 GCA_010671965.1 Leptolyngbya sp. SIO4C5 | reverse complement strand
CCCGCCCGCGCCGCCGGCAGAGACGCCGCAACCGACCATTGTCGCGCCGGAAGAGGGTTGATGGTCCGCGTGCTCACGCATCACAGCTCCTAGCTCGGATTACGGGCGCTTTGGGCGGACGTGCGGCTGAGGATGTCATCTTTGGCGACGCGGAAGTGACCACCGGGGCAGGCAATGACCTGCAGCAGGTGACGAATATGGCCCGGCAGATGGTGACTCGCTTTGGCATGTCTGACTTAGGCCCTCTATCTCTAGAGAGCCAGCAGGGCGAAGTCTTCTTGGGTCGGGACTGGATGACCCGCTCCGAGTATTCCGATGAAATTGCCTCTCGCATCGACTCTCAGGTGCGCTCAATCGTAGAGCACTGCTATGACGATGCTAAGCGCATTATTCGCGAGAACCGCGAAGTCATCGATCGCCTCGCCGATCTGCTCATTGATCGGGAAACGCTTGATGGTGATGAGTTCCGTCAAATCGTTTCTGAGTACACTACGGTGCCTGAAAAGGAGCAGCTAGCGTATCAGATCTAGCGGTGTGACAGTTCCCATTCTCTAATCTGGAAAGGCTCGTTCATAATTGAACGGGTCTTTTCTTTTGGTCAGCCTTAATTTATGTCTCTGCCCAGCCTCTATATCGCCATTACCAATCACGGCTTCGGCCACGCCACTCGCGCGGCAGCGGTAGCTGCTACGGTTAGAAGCCTTTGCCCTGAACTGCCGATCATCTTGACCACAACAGCTCCGCACTGGCTGCTGCAGGCTTATATCCCCGGTTCCTTTGAGCAGCGGCAGCAAGCCTACGATGTCGGCGTGGTTCAAAGTGACAGCATGACGATGGACTTCGCGGCGACGCTGAGCCAGCTTCAGCAGATTCAGGCCCGGCAGGCTGAGATTATTCAGGCCGAAGTTAAATTTATCAAGGCCAAGCGGGTGGGGCTAGTTTTGGCCGATATTCCGCCGCTGGCAGCGCCCATTGCTCAGGCTGCTGGCATTCCCTGCTGGATGATGAGTAACTTTGGCTGGGACTTTATCTACCGGCCCTGGGGCGGTGAGTTTGTGGCTGTGGCGGACTGGATTGCTGACTGCTTCAGCCAGTGCGATCGCCTCTTTCGCCTGCCTTTCCACGAAGCAATGCCCGCTTTTCCCCAAAAGACAGAGGTGGGGCTGACTGGAGGCACCCCTCAATACGGCGAGGCTGAACTGCGCGATCGCTTTGATATTAAAACGCCCCGCGCCCGGACGGTCTTGCTCTCCTTTGGCGGACTGGGCCTGCAAAAGATTCCCTACACTGCGCTGCAGCAGTTCCCGGCGTGGACATTTATCAGCTTCGATCGCGTTGCTCCTGACTTGCCCAATCTGCGCAAAATCCTAGAACGCCAGTATCGCCCGGTCGACTTTATGCCCCTGTGCGATCGCGTGGTGTCTAAGCCCGGCTTTAGCACCTTTTCAGAAGCCTGTCGCTTAGGGCTGCCCGTAGCGACTCTCACCAGCAGCCCTGCTTCCGCAAAGCCCTGACGGGTGAGAGTCGCTACGGGCAGCCCA
>JAAHIC010001050.1 GCA_010671965.1 Leptolyngbya sp. SIO4C5 | reverse complement strand
TCTTGCGGTTGAAACCTGCACCGAAAATTTTAGGTGTTGTGCCCAATCGGGTACGTTTGGGCGATCGCGCCCAGCACCGAGACAACATGGGCCTGTCAAAGCGAGAACGAACGGCGGCAGATCCGCCCTCTCTGCCAGAAATGCTAGCCGCTATGAATATTCACTGTTTTGATGTGATCAAAGACGCGGCTGAAGTGGGCAACGCTGCCAGTATTGGCCTGCCGCTGAGAGCTTACCGGCCTAGCCATGCTGCCAATCAAAACTTTAGAGAAATTGCTAAAGCCATCAGGCAGCAGCTTTAGAGCCGTTCTAAAACTATCTCCCCGTATTCACTCAAGGAAAATTAATTAGGAAAACAAGATGGCCCGACGCAGCAACCGACCCGTAAGCACCATGTTTGCCGCCGCTCAAACTTCACAACTAGAGACACAGATTGTTCAGAAAGATGAGGAAATTCAAGACCTGAAGCGACAGTTAGAAACTTTAGCCCAAACGCCTTATAGCGCCAGTACTGTCCAAAAATATCCGGCAACCGACTTTGTACCTCTACGTCTACCCGATGGCCTCACTCAGCCGCGTAAGTACTTTGATCGCTCAGCCCTAGACAATTTAAAAGCCTCAATTCAAAAAGTCGGCATTCAAGAGCCACTGCTAGCCCGACCTGCCCCTGACGGCAAGCTAGAAATTATTTCAGGCGAACGCCGTTGGCGCTCAGCTACGGAGCTACAGCTGGATCAGGTACCGGCTTTGGTCAAAGATTTTAGCGACGAGGAGGCACTGGAAATTGCTCTAGTGGCTAACCTAATGCGGGAGGATCTCAATCTAGTTGAGGAATCTGACAGCATTGTGGCCCTTATCGCTTTGCGGCTTAAGCTCAGCCGCGATCAGCTTCCTCCTCTGCTGTTTAAGATTAAAAATTTGCGATCGCGATACCGCTACAGCAATCAGGAAATTGCCGATGAGATGGCTCAAAGCGACATTGAGAATTCCGGAATTCTCAGCGAAAAAGCGATCGCTGATATTGACGCCATCTTTGCTGAATTTGGCATGACCTTAGAGAGCTTCACCGCTAATCGACTGACAGCGCTACAAAGGATGCCGTCAGCTTTGCTAGAGGCCGTGCGCTACGGCCAAATTGGTTTTTCTAAGGCAGATGCGATTCGCAAAGCCCACTTAGACGAGCCAATCACGAATCAGCTTTTGCAGGAAGCGGTAGCTGCTGACCTCACTAAGCAAGAAATTCGGGCTAGGATACAAAAGCTCAAGTCTCAGTCAGCCTCAGCCGAAAATGTTGAGATCCACGCAGCCGTTGCCGAAAAGCCAATTCGCGATCGCATTCATGCTCACTATTTGAAGATGCGCAAAAATCCCCAGGTTTGGAGCACGCCCAAGTTGCAAAAGCAGCTGAGACAGATGGAGAGGCTGCTGCAGTCGATTAGCGAAACAGCAGCCCATCTTTAGTCAGGCCTTCGGCTGCTGTTTTTAGAGCAGCTACAGCAAGCAGAATAGTTGACTGTATTGCTCTATTTGTCACCAACCTGCTTGC
>JAAHIC010000105.1 GCA_010671965.1 Leptolyngbya sp. SIO4C5 | reverse complement strand
GTTATGCCCTCTGTCCGCGAGTCATGTTCTTTAGCGTTGTCATTCCTACCTACAACCGCAGGCCCATTCTAGAAAAGTGCCTGCGGGCGATGGAGCAGCAGATTCTAGCGCCGCAGACTGCTGTAATAGGCTATGAGATTGTGGTGGTAGATGATGGTTCTACTGATGGCACTGTTACCTGGCTACAGGCACAAGCCGCAGAATTTTCCCACGTGCGCCTGTTTGAGCAGTCTCATCTCGGCCCCGCTGCTGCCAGAAACCTGGGGGTGGAAAAAGCGCAGGGTGACTATATTATTTTTATTGACAGCGATTTAGTCGTGCTGGAGGGCTTTTTGCAGGCCCACGCTAACGCGCTGCAGCAGGGCATGGCAGAGACAGACAGCGATCGCGTCTTTACCTACGGCACCGTGATCAATACCTGCAACTTCGAGCAGCCTACCGCTGAGCCATTCAAAATTACTGACTACTCGCGGGCCTATTTTGCGACGGGCAACGTGGCAATCGCCCGCAAATGGTTAGAAAAAGCCGGGCTGTTTGACACTCGCTTTCAGCTCTACGGCTGGGAAGATTTGGAGTTGGGCGTGCGGCTCAAGCAGCTGGGTCTAAAGCTGATTAGCTGCCCGGATGCGGTGGGCTACCACTGGCACCCCCCCTTTTCCCTAGAGCAAATTCCCAACCTAATTGATAAAGAAATTCAGCGGGGCCGCATGGGAGTTCTGTTTTATCAAAAACACCCTACCTGGGATGTGCGGCTGATGATTCAGATGACCTGGCTGCACCGCATTCTCTGGGGCGGCCTCACCCTAGGCGGCACCCTCAACGAGCGCACAATGGCTCCCCTCTTGCAGTGGCTAATCGATCGCGGCAAACCCCAACTCGCGCTAGAAATTGCCCGCATTTTCCTTAACTGGTACAACGTCAAAGGTGTCTACGCTGCTTACCGCGAAGCCCATCAGGTCAGCTAAGCCTCTCTACCTGCTCCACTGCGCTTGCCGGGAGCGAAGCCGAACGGCAAGCCCTTTTTCCTAGTAACGCTCTACTAGCAGTCTTACTTCCTCTTCCAAACTCAGGCTGTGCAGCGCTTCCCACTCTGCCTGACGCACTGCCAGGTAAGTCTGGGCGAGCGGTTGGCCTAGTGCCTCAGTTAGCACCGTGTCCTGCTGAAACTGCTCCATAGCCAGTTTCAGGCTAGTAGGCAGGCGATCGATGCCCCGCTGCATTTGCTCAGCCTCAGACATCAGCCCTGGATCTATATCAACCGGATCGCTAGGGCTGAGCTTTTGGCGAACGCCGTCTAGTCCAGCTGCAATGACCGCGCCCAGAGCCAGATAGGGATTAGCAGCTCCGTCTACGATTTTAAGCTCGATGTGGGTGGGACTGGGCGAGCTGGGATTAGTCGGAATCCGCACGGCTGCCTCCCGGTTGTCGTAGCCCCAGGCGCGAAAGGCGCCGCTCCAGGCATGAGGCTGTAGGCGGCGGTAGGAGTTGGTGCTAGGGGCCGTCAGCAGCATCAGCGCTGGCAGATGGTTGAGAATGCCAGCGACGAAAGAGCGGGCGATCGCGGTGAGCTGTCCCTGACCGTTGGGCACGATGTTTTTGCCCTGCTGCCAGAGGCTGAAGTGGAGATGACAGCCGCTCCCGGCTGAATTCTCAAACACCTTGGGCAAGAAGGAGGCAATCAGGCCGTGCTGACAAGCGATCGCCCGCACAGTCTCACGAAAGGCAATCTGCTGATCCGCCGCGGCGATCGCCTGGGTATAGTGCACCGAAATTTCTTGCTGACCGGGGCCAGATTCGGGGTAGTACTGTTCAATTTCAATATTTTGGGCTATCAGTGCGTCAGCGATCGCGTCAATAATTGGCTGCTGCAGATCCATTGAGAGGCTAGCAGCAAAGGGCGTTTGGTCGACAGGGATGAGGCGATCGCCCTGCTTTTGCAACAGATAAAACTCATTTTCAAAGGCGGCCTGTATCTCTAGTCCTAGATCGGCTGCCGCCTGCACCATGCGCTGCAAAAAGCCACGGGGGCACCAAGGCCACGGCCGACCGTCTTTGACCAGGTTGCCTAATACCCTGGCGTGGCTGGGGGCATAGGGCAAGACTGTCAGCGTAGCTTCATCCGGCACTAGCCAAACTTCTCCTACCGGGCCTAGCCCGCTGCCTGCTGCTGGCGCGTCTACCGTTGCAGGTACGGCCTGCTGCGCTACCGAAAGTCCTACACCTCTTTGCCAATGGCGCTTTAGGGCACCGACATGAATTGCCTTGGCTCGAATAACGTTACCGTTGTCACACCACAATACCCGGACAAACCGGACATTCCGCTCTGCTAAAAACTCCGGCGAAATTTCTGACATCCAGACTCCTTGCCGCTAACTCTGGCAGAATCTTAGCGCTCTCTTCAGCCGATACCGCTGAGACCGTTCTAAAAAGCCGATTTAAATCTGCTAGGTTGAATCAGTAGAACTTGGAACTGACATGATGCGGTCGTTAGCCTTTTGGGGGGTTACCACTGCCTTGACTGTTGGCAGTGCTTTGGTAGGCGCTACGCTGGCTGGCGATCGCGACTTGGAAGCTCTACTCGCTCAAGATCCCGTCTTTAGAACCAAAGATTTACCCCAGTTTTTAGTCTTTGCGGGTGGCCCCGTTCCGGCTTATAACGAAATTGCCTTAGAAAAAAATGTTCTTTATTTCCAACGCACCCTGCAGGCGCTGGGAATTAACCCCGCTATGGCAGATATTTTCTTTGCCAACGGCAACGACGGTCAAGCCACCGTTCGCTATCTCGATCTGCTGAGACGCGAGCAGTTTAAGCCGCCCGCTATCGACAATTTGCAGGGAGCCGCCACTGTGGAAAACTTAGAAACCTGGTTTGCTACGGCTCAGACCGTGGGCGATCGCGACTGCTCCACTTTTTTCTATTTCACCGGGCACGGCGGCTACAACCCTCAAAATGAAGACAACAATACGCTCTATCTCTGGCGCGATCAGACCTGGTCAGTACAAGACCTGGCCGCTCAGCTCGATCAGCTTCCCGCTGATCAGCCATTTGTCACCATGATGGCCCAGTGCTTTGCCGGATCATTTGCCAATTTGATTTATGAAGGCGGTAATCCCGACAATCCGGTAGCGCTGCAGACCCGCTGCGGCTTTTTTGCTACCGTTAGCGATCGCCCCTCTGTAGGCTGCACTGCCGAAGTCAACGAAGCGGATTACAAAGACTACAGTTCCAGCTTCTTTGCCGGACTCAGCGGTATTGATCGCACTGGCGAGGCCGTTGCGTCAGCCGACTATGACCAAGATGGTCGGATTGCCTATGCTGAAGCCCACGCCTTTGCCAAAGTGGATGAGGAAACCCCTGACTGGCCCATTTCCACCTCAGAAAGCTGGCTGCAGCGACAGGCAATCGAGTCAGATATCGCTGATATTTTGCAGCAGCCCCTAACCGACTGGCAGAATCAGGGCCGCCCAGAGCAGCAGTTTGTGATTCGCTCTCTGATCGCCAAGATGAGGCTAGATCCAGCGCTGTCATTTCACGCTAATTTACGACAATTGCCTTCTATCGAGGATTTAGATGAAGTCGAGCAAGCCTATCTGATGCGTCTGCGCATGGAACTGCTCAATATTGGCATGTCAGAAAAAGTTCGTCAGAGTGGTGATCCGGCAGCGATCGCTGTGCTGGATAAGCTACTGGCCTGCGAGGGAGGCAGTTGGTGAGAATGAGGGGACGCGGAGACGGAGAGATCAGAAAAAGGGCCTGCCGTGAGCGAAGTCGAACGGGAGATGGGGAGGTTTGAGAGGGGAACGGTTGTAAGAATCTAGGGCTAAAGGCTTTCTAAGTATTCCAGCAGGTCAGCCATGTCTTTGGCTTCGGGCTGAAATTGCGGCATGGGGGGAGTTTGGCCGCTGATGACTTGGCGGATAAGATTGACCTTGGATTTGCGTTCAGATACGTTATGCAGGCTGGGGCCTACCTCGCCGGAGGCTTCAAAACCGTGGCAAACAGCGCAGTTCATCTGAAAAATAAGCGCGCCGCGATCGCGATCGCCATTGAGCGCCAGCACCTGCAGAATATAGGGATCTGAAATGCGAAAGTGCTGGATACCCCACACGACTAGCCCTAAGGTCAGCAATAACCCGGCTACAGCGATTACCGCCCGCTGAATCAGGCTAGGCGCTTCGGTAGGCTGTTCATTGAGGGTATTGTGCGTCAAGGCCAACTGTTTCTCTGGTTACAGAATTTATCTTTATGATTACACAGCTTAAAGTTTTCTCAGGAAATAAGGCAACCCTTTCAGACCGCTAAAATCCCCCGAAATTGGCATTCTTCCTTAAGAATGCTGGCGATTGCCGCTTTTTCTCTGAAGCCCAGAAAAATTATTACACCTGTTGTAGTTGTTAACAGTTGAGGACAGGCAGCGCTTACTATTAAATAATATGTATTAGTCCCTGTTTAGGGATGCTCAAAATTCTAAGGAGTCTTGACGTGGTAGAACCTCTACTCTCTGGTATCGTTCTAGGTCTAATTCCGGTGACGCTGGCCGGTTTGTTTGTCGCCGCTTACATGCAGTACCGCCGTGGAAATCAGCTCAATCTCTAAGACTGGGCTTAAGCAGCTAGCAGGGGTCAGGAGTTATCCTGGCCCTTACTTTTTCCCAAAGAGGCTGCTGGACCACAAGACACATTCTTGGTAGATAGACTCCTCAGCGCTAGCAAAGCGCTGCCATAAGCAGCTTCTGTATGGGCAGAGACGCTGACGGGTACCCGTAGACGCTGAGCGCGAATAGCTGTCCATGCCTGATTGTGAGCACCGCCGCCAGCGGTATACACCTGTTTAAGCGGTGAAGCACCGAGTTCCGTTAGACGCCCATAGCCTTGAGCTTCAATATTGGCAATGCCTTCTAGCAGTCCCTGCAAGAACAGCACAGGATTTTGGGGGCGTGGCGTCAACCGGGGTGATAGCTGCGGATCGTCGATGGGAAAGCGTTCTCCCGGCTTTGTCAGCGGATAATAGTCTAAGCGGGTGGGCTGATCCGGCTGCACCGACTGGCTGAGCCGGGCTAGCTGGTCAGCGCTAAAAAACTTGGCTAGGACAGCCCCCCCGGTATTAGATGCCCCGCCTACTAGCCAGCGATCGCCAAGACGGTGGCTATAAATGCCGTACTGACTGGCTTCAACCCGCTTTTGACTCAGCAGCTTGAGTACGAGGGTTGATCCCAGAGAGGTGACGGCATCACCAGGCTGATTCGCGCCGCTGGCTAAAAAGGCAGCAATGCTGTCTGTGGTGCCAGCGCAAACATGACAGCTAGAAGGCAAGTTGAACCGCTGGGCGATCGCTGGCAAGACGGTTGCAACTGGGTGGCCTGGAGCAACCACCTGGGGCAAGAGAGTAGCTAGGGGCAAGCTGGATAGCCAGTTGGGATACTGCAGTGCGCCAACGTCATAGCCCAGCTTCAGCGCATTGTGATAGTCGCTGATACCTGGCTGGCCGTGTAATAGAAAACTGAGCCAGTCAGCCTGATGCATTAAATAATGGGCTTCTGCTGGAAGCTGCTGTGAATCGCTACACCACCACAGCAGCTTGCTCAAGCTGGATGTGGCGCTGCTGGCGACATGATTGGGGGGAGTCATTCGAGCCACTGTTGCCTGAACTGACTGGCCGCGGTCGTCGTTGTAGAGCAGCGGTTCAGTGATTGGCTGTCCGGCAGCATCGCAGAGTAACACGGTGGCTGACGTACCGTTGAGGGCGATCGCGCCTAGCTGCTGCCGCACCGCCACGGGAATATCTGCTAGCAGCATCCATAGGGTTTCTTGCCACTGCTGAGCCAGTGAAGCAGCTGAATTGAAACTAACTTTTGCCTCAGCCTCAATCTGCTGCTGAGGGTCAAGCGCGATCGCTCTGGCTCCAGAAGTGCCAAAGTCAATCCCTAAAGAGTACGTTGGGCGCATGGGTGTTAAAAAAGCGCCCTGTTGGACGCTTCTCGATCAGAAGTAAGCAGCGGCGATCGCCGTAACGCCAAGTTTCTGAGGAATCTCCCTCTTCTCCTTTACGTGGCTGCGCCCTAGATGCTAACTTCGCTCAGCTCGTTCGTCATGTAGTCAAACGGCTGATCAATAAAGCTAGTTTCTTCAATGCCAGCTTCGGCGACCTTGGCTTTGATCAGTTCTTTCATAATCTGAATACCGACAACGGTAGGGCCGATAGGCACGCCCAAAGAGTTGTAGGTTTCGCGCAGTCCCTGTAAAACTCGCTCATCTAGCACATCTACGTTGCCAGAAACCAGAGCATAGCTGCCGTAGCGCAGATAGTAATCCATATCCCGCAGGCAGGCGGCATAGCGACGGGTCGTATAGGCGTTGCCACCCGGACGAATCAGTTCTGGCACCTGCTCAAACAGCTTCGATCCCGCTTCTTTGACAATTCCAGCCGCATTAGCGCTGATGACGCCTGCTGCCTGAACGCGAGCCATACCGCTGTCGAAGTAGGACTTCAGTGAATCCAGGGCAGCGCGATCGAGATAACGACCAATACTGTCGTAATTGCTAATTAAACTTGTCACTGTATCCCGCATGGAATTCCTCTCTCAACTATCCGCAAGCAAGCAAAATCGTGTTTATTTATCGAGTACCGCTGCTAAAGCTTTACTCCTTAATCGTTACAGATTCTATGGAGACTCTTGAAGGCAGTTTTGAAAACTGCCTGCAGATCTTTAACTAACGGGTTGATATTATTCATTTAGCAGCATAGACCTGAGCGTCCCCCGCCTAAAACGACGCATATGGGATCGCCGAGTCAGCCCAGAAGTCAGTCTATCACGGGCAGTTGAGCACTAAGCGAGATCCCCTGAAAACATGAACTCCATGGCCCAATCAGGTTTACATTTCGCAATTTTTTGCAACATATTTAGGCTGACGCGGTTCTATGCCACTGCCTCACTTTGTCGGTAAGGCCGCTGTTTCTCAGACCGTGTTTTTATACTGCTGACCAAAGCTATTCGGAAGGTTAGGCGTTAAAATCGTATCTGCCTGTTTGTATTTATTCGCCTGAGCTTAGAACTTTACATGCGATCGCACCGCCGCAAGCGCTCCCGTAAATCTCTACGTCCCTGGCAGATAGTCTGCCTGGGCGGGCTGCTATGGCTAGGGCAGCACCAGCTTCGATCTCAGTTTAGACAGCCCCAGGTGGCTTTGGTCTTGGGAGGATCCACTGAGCGCGAATTCTTTGCGGCTGAGTTTGCCCAGTCTCACCCTGAACTAGAAGTTTGGGTATCTTCAGGCAGCAACCCAGAGTATGCTGAATGGGTTTTTGCCGAGGCTAAAATTGACCGCGATCGCGTCCGGTTAGACTACGAAGCGGTCGATACGGTGACAAACTTTACTTCTCTTGTGGATGACCTGGCCGCTGCCGATATCAGCAGTATCTATTTAATTACCTCGGACTATCACATGCGGCGAGCCCGCATTATCGGTCAGATTGTCTTAGGCAGTCGGGGCATTCATTTTGAGCCGATAGCCGTGCCTTCTGAAGGCGAGTCTGAAACTTTGGTGCGCAGCCTGCGAGATGGCGCTCGCGCTGTTCTCTGGATCTTTACCGGCCAAACGGGTTCTGATTGGGGCCAGTCTATTAGTCGCCACAAGCTGCCTTAAGTGAAGCGGGACGGCTATTTTCGCGAGTCGGCGCTACAATGAGGACGCAATTATATAGATTTAATCTCGCAAGTTAATCTCGCAAATCTGACGAACCAGATTTGTAACGCTCACCTCCGTTTAGGTACTGTTATGGCTGCCATTGCAGAGTCGCCCTACACTCAAGAACAAATCCAAGTTTGGCTGCGTGGCCTGCTTACAATTGCCTGGGCAGATGGTCATTTTGATCAGGAAGAGAAAGAGTTAATTTCTGCTATCACTCAGGATGAACTGGCGCCCAGCGTTAACTTTGACTCCTTCGATCCCGTTTCGCCACAGGACTTAGCTTCTGTTTTAGGAACTGATCCCGTCACGGCCGAGCATTTTCTTCGTATGGCCGTCATGGTTGCTTTAGCAGACGGTGTCTATTCAACCGCAGAGGACAAAAAACTCATAGAGTTTTGTCAAGCCCTCGATCTCAATCCTGAGGTGCTGAAGTCGCTGCAGTCCACTCTGTACAACCTGCAGTCAGTGACAGAGGAAGTCGCCCCTGGCGAGACGGCAGAGCAGGGGGTAGCACCGTCTGCGGCAGAAGTAGGCCCTGATCCGCTCAAGCCTGCCCGTGAGTGGCTAGACCAGCTAGAAGTTCACGATCCGAGGCTGGCCCGCTTTCTGTGCAAGATGATTCCTTCTCAATGTCCTTTTGAGCGAGACGTGAATTTATTTGGTCGCAAGCTGGTGCATATTCCAGCAATGTGTAAGCTGAACCCGCTCTACGATCAGCTAGTGGGCCTGCGATTTCGGGCGCTTTCTTACCTAGCCGATGACTGCAATGAAGATGTAACACCTTACTTGCAGTAGGCTGAGTGGTTAAAACTTTAGCCGCTGATGTCTTAGTTGTTGGCGGCGGCACTGGCGGCACTGCTGCCGCTATTCAAGCAGCCCGACGCGGGGTTAAAACCATCTTGGTCAGTGAGTTTCCCTGGCTGGGAGGTATGCTGACAGCAGCGGGTGTTTCGGCTCCTGACGGTAACGAACTGCTAGCTTTTCAAACCGGAATCTGGGGCGCTTATCTGCGGGAACTAAGGCAGCGCCAGGCTGAAGGACTCGATCATGGCTGGGTCAGCTTTTTCAACCATGACCCCAGGATAGGAGCCGCTATTTTTGCTGATTGGGTGGCGGAATTGACCAGTCTCACTTGGATTCACGGTCAAATTCCGCAGGCGGTTTTGCGACAGGGACGGCAGATTGAGGGAGTCGTCTTTCAGGACTGGATTATTCGGGCCAAAATTACGCTTGATGGCACTGAGCTAGGCGATTTGCTGGCCCTGGGACAGGTGCCTTTTCGCTGGGGATGGGAGCCGCGATCGCTTTGGCAAGAACCCAGCGCTCCAGTCAGCCTAGAGGATACGACTGCACCCACCTATCCGCTAACGTGCCGCTACCCAGTTCAGGCCCCGACCTGGGTTGTGATCCTGCGGGACTACGGAGCCGGCAGCCGTGCCCCTGAGATTGCAGCGCCTCCCCACGACAACCCGGATCTATTTCAAGATGCCTGGCAGGGATATAGCGGCGAGCAGTTTCTGGCCTACGGTCAGCTGCCTGAGCAACTCATCATGATCAATTGGCCCCAGCGAGGGAACGACTATGGGGTTGGTCTACATCGTTTAGTGCAGTCGGCAGGCGATCGCGCTAGTTTTCTGCAGGCCGCTCGCTGGCATTCCCAGAGCTTTGCTCGCTTCATCCAGCAGCAGCTAGGCCGCCGCTACGGGCTGGCTAATGAGGTGTTTCCTAAACTACCCGGTGCCCTGGGGGGCGGTGCTTTTGCTCTGCAGCCTTACTACCGGGAAAGTCGGCGGCTGCGCGGACTGGTGACGCTCTGTGAACCCGACATTCTGCCAGTGCAGCGGGGACAGGTAGCCCCGCTCTGCCGCAACGCTCAGGCAGAAGTGAGCGCGATCGCCATTGGTACCTATCCAAACGATCACCACTATCCCGGCTTTGAGCTGGCGCTAGCACCCAAATCGCTGCGCTGGGGCGGACGCTGGACAGGAACTCCGTTTACTATCCCCTACGAGGCTTTGGTGCCTGAAGCTATCACCGGGCTGTTGGTCTGCGATAAAAATATTTCGGTTTCCCATATCGCAAATGGGGCTACGCGGCGGCAGCCATGCCAGCGGCCTGTCCTACGGCCAGCACCACAGGCTGCAGCCGCGTAGA
>JAAHIC010001049.1 GCA_010671965.1 Leptolyngbya sp. SIO4C5 | reverse complement strand
CGAGCTAGGCCCTAAAGCCGTAATCAGAAAAGGACTGCCGGGCAGTTTCTCACTCAGCGGAATCCGTTCCCAGGTTTTGCCCTCGTCCTCGGTATGGAGCAGCAGGCCAGGTTGTCCTGTGATCCAGCCCTCACTGCCGCTGAAGCTGACCGAGGTGAAAGTGTAGCGCTTGTCTTCTAGATCGAGCTGGCGTGGCTGCCAGGTTTCTCCACCATCTTGAGTTTCCAGCAGCGTGGAGTCGTTGCCGACCAACCAGCCGTGATCGCTATTGCCCGCAAAAGCAATATCAGAAAAAGTTGCTTCCGTAGAGAGCTGAAGGACTTGCCAGGGATTTTTTTCCAGAGAAGGCAAAAAATATCCGGAACAACTGGCGGCCAGTAAAGCGATCGCTAAGATCGCAACTAGCTTTTTGCAAGACCTCAGAGTGGACTGGATTGCCATAAATAAAGGAAATAACTAATGTCAAAAATAAATCGAATTTCTGTCTCTAAACAGAAGATCATCCTAGGCCGTAAAGGCTGAGAAAGAACAAAAAGCCCAGCCCCAACGCTCCAAAAATTAGTAGGTTCTTTTGACCTGGCGTCAGCGTGTTGACGCCGAGGCCGTAGCCCAAGTTCTCCTCAAAACCGGAGGGTTTACCCGTAGGCCCGATATTTTCAAACTGAGGCTTGCGGACGCCGCAGACCGGACAGCGCCAGCTAGCAGGGAGTTGCGAAAATGGCGTGCCAGCGGCAATATTGGCCGTATTGTCTCCCTTAGCAGGCTCATAGACATAGCCGCAGGAACGACACTCGTATCGATCAGGCTGTTTTGGCTGGGAATCTGCTGTGGCAGTGCTGTCTTGACCCGGCTGAGGGGCAGAAGCATCAGCACTAACATTAACTTCCGGCTCGGTGCTCATGTATCCCTTCCTCAATACTCTCTGAATGCAGAATTTTCTGCCTAAAGCTAGAGCCTATCTAGCAAAAACTTACCTAATATGAGAATAACTGTTAAAGATTATGACATATTGTGGGTTGTCTTCTAACTGTTCTAGAGCGATCTCAGCGGTCGGTGTGAAGTAAGCGGCGATCGCCAGCGACAGGCAAAGCTAATTCGAGGGCATTTCGCTGCGGTTGCCCTGTATTTCAGAGATTGCACTATAGAATGGTAAAGACAAATAACTTTACCTAACGACCTACTTCAGAGAGCATTGCACCGTGTTTGTTTTAACCGGTTACGAGTACTTTCTAGGATTTTTGATTATCTGCGGTCTGATTCCCGTTTTGGCGCTGACCGCTTCCAAGCTGCTACGCCCCACCAGTCGTGGCCCCGTGCGCAGAACGACTTACGAATCTGGGATGGAACCCATTGGGGGCGCTTGGATCCAGTTCAATATTCGTTATTACATGTTTGCCCTGGTGTTTGTCATTTTCGACGTAGAGACGGTTTTCCTCTACCCCTGGGCAGTTGCATTTAGCCGATTGGGTTTGCTGGCTTTTGTAGAAGCCCTCATCTTCATTGCAATTCTGGTAATCGGCTTGGTCTATGCATGGCGAAAAGGACAAAA
>JAAHIC010001048.1 GCA_010671965.1 Leptolyngbya sp. SIO4C5 | reverse complement strand
AATCATCTCGGTTGATAGGTTCGGTTGCGCAGTTCATCCTGTAATTGCAGCAGATTGGCCTCTAAATCGTGGTTAAAGGCCAGCACATTGGGACGAAAGCGCTTGCCCTTCTGGGCCTGTCGGGCTGCCTGCCAGAGGTTTTCAAAATCAGTGATCTGGGACCAGAGGTAACCGTAGCGCTTCATGAGGGCTGTTGCTGCCGAATCCAGCCGCCTAAATCTTGACCAATATCGTTAATCTGCCGATGCATGTGCTCGTAGCGCTTGAGCGATACCAGGTCGAAGTCCATAAGCAGGCGACACTGGTAGCGTAGGACTTGCAGGCGGGTGTTCATGCTCCTCAGCAGGGTGAGTCTGCCAGCTTTGGTGTAACGAGCGGTAATCAGGTTATCCAGCAGGGTGTAGAGTTCCTGGATGATCCGATCGCCCAGCGTAAAGCGGTGATTGCGCGGCAGGCGATCGATAATTGGTACCATCCATTTGATTAGATCGTATGTTTTCTGGATGATGGGGAGTTCGTCGGGCATTGGCTTGAGTCAAACATCGCTGGATTAATTAGATTACAGGAAGATAGGAGTCAGAATTGAGGAGTTAGAGACGGACTCTCTCTCCTATCTTCTATCTCCTCCCTCCCCAAAAAATTGATCGCGCTCGCTCCGCTCGCTTGGAAGAGGGTAAGAAGGTAAAAAAGAAGAGGGATACTCTAAAAGTCCTGGGCCTCGCAGACGACCCGAAAACCGATAAAGTCGAAACGAACGCCGGGATTGAAGTCGTTGCGACACGCGGAACGGCAATTCCTCGGATAGTTGTTCCAAGAACCGCCGCGACTAACTCTTCCTGCTTCCTCATTGTCAGTAAGCCACGCGCTGCCGTCTGTCGGTGCGCCTTCATAATTGTCATGCCAGTGGTCGAGGCACCACTCCCAGACGTTGCCGTGCATGCCGTACAGGCCAAACGCATTGGGGGGAAATTTACCAACGGGGGTTGTTTCTCCTCGGTTTGTCCCCTTTGGCTCGTTGAGAAACACACTGCCGTCGTAGTTGGCTAAGTCGGTGGTAATAGTGGCTCCAAAGTAAAAGGGAGTTGTGGTATCGGCCCGACAGGCATATTCCCATTCGGCCTCTGTAGGCAGGCGATAGGTGCGCCCGGTATGTTCTGACAATCGGGCACAAAACTCAATAGTGTCGTACCATGAGACTTGCTCTACAGGGCGGTCATCGCCTTTGAAGTTGGATGGGCCAGGTTCTAAATCTCGCGTTTGCTGGGGCAATGCGCTAACCGCGCGCCATTGGGCCTGAGTTACTGGGTACTGGCTGATAAAGAAGGGCTTGAGTTTGACCGAATGCTGAGGGCTTTCATCGTCGTATCGCCCAGGCTCATCTTCTGGAGAGCCCATCATGAATTCGCCACTAGGGATCGCCACTAGGTTCAGGGGCGGTACTCCCTTCGCCAGCGGTTCTTCAAAATAAAAAGCCTGGTGGGTTGCACTATCAATCACTTCTCCCTGATCGTTAACCGTAACGATATTGACCCCAATGGAAATCAGATCTGCCGCAGA
>JAAHIC010001047.1 GCA_010671965.1 Leptolyngbya sp. SIO4C5 | reverse complement strand
TGAAGACTGTCTAAATGATCATCAACTGCCAAAACTAACGGCTTTCCAAGACCCTGATCCAAAGCGGACACAGACGAATCAGATACTAAAGAATTTGAACTCATATCCACTCCGGAATCTGAAGGGGCATTGAACCACTTGCAAATTTTGAGCAGAAGCTGTTTGTTCAATGGCCTTGAGCACTGAACCCTGCTGGAATCTCGTTGCTGAATCAGGTTCCGTAGACTTGCCGTTTGGAAAAGCCTACTGAGAAGCTGAAATCAGTATTGCTGATTATATCCTAAAATATTAACAAATGCTTAAGGGGTCTAGAGTAAGACAGGTAATTTCTTTGAGAAAAATTATCAATCGAGTTCAAGACTGCAAATAAAAAAGGGAATTGACCTAAATCAATGCTTCTGGATCTGCAAGTCAGTGCTGATCTAAAAAGCGTTTTACCCAAAGCTCCTCTATCCAAATCTTGCTGACGATGGCCAAAGGTAAAGCTAAAAGCAGACCGAGAAAGCCAAAGAATATTGTGAAGGTGATCTGGGAAAGTAGCGTCAGCGCAGGCAAGAGTGAAACCTGCTTCTCCATAACTAATGGCGTTAAAATATTGCTCTCGATTTGCTGAACTAAGATATAGAGAATGACGACGGCGATCGCTTTCCAAGGGGCATCTAACAGAGCGATCGCCACTGGCGGAATTACGCTCAAGACAGGGCCTACATTGGGAATAAAAGCCAACAGTCCGGCCAGCAAAGCATTTGCAAGTGCTAGCTTTACGCCTAGAATCAGCAGGCCGATACCGCTCAGAACAGCGATAACGCTCATATTAAAAATAATCCCTAAAAACCATCCTACAATCGCCGTTTCGCATTCACTTAAAATGTGATGGATTTTGGGCCGAAAAGAGCTAGGAAATAGACGAGTGAATGTCTGCTGATAGGGTTCTGGATCCGCCAGCAGCATAATAGAGACTACTATAATTAGCAACAAGTTTAATATAATTGACAGAGTATTAGAAAAAACGGTATAGACTCTGCCAAACAGCATTCGCAAGTCGAGCGACTGCAGCTGCTGCAACAGACTGTTAAAGTCTTGTAGATTTTTAGTTAAAGCGCTTGGAAGAACGGTTTCTAAAGAAAAGAACCAAGACTGGATTCTACCAATAATGGTAGGAAATAGCTGAATAAAGCTTTGGATTTGATCTACAAACGGCGGACCAATACCGCCAATCAAAATAGATAAAACAATTAGGAAGCTAGCAACCGCAATTAAAACAGATAAGCTTCTTCGATGCGTGACTCTCTCTAAACGGTAAACGAGCTGATTGAGTACGGTAGCAATAATAACTGCGAAAAAAGTCAGCAGTAGGACTAGGCGAATTTCCCAAAGAATGTACAGCGCTAGAACTAAGGCAACTAAGGCCATCAAATCTTTTAACTTCAAAAGCTTAACTCTCTACTGATGCCTATAAAACAAAAAAGCTTAGCCTTGTCAGGTTATATCAAAATCAAAAAGTGAGCGGCCTTGGCCACTCACTTCTACGCCCCAACTTGGCGTAAAAGTGAGTGGA
>JAAHIC010001046.1 GCA_010671965.1 Leptolyngbya sp. SIO4C5 | reverse complement strand
TTTGAAAGGACTCACTGCAGCCGAAGCCCAGCACCTGCTGACAGAAAAGGGCCTCAGCGGCGACACCCAAAAGTGGAACGATCTGATTCGCGGCTATCGGGGCAATCCCTTCATGCTCAAGATGGTGGCTACGACCATCCGAGAAGTCTTTGACAGCAACGTCACCGCTTTTCTAAAAACGACTCTATTTACCCATGACATCAGCGACTATCTAGAAGACATTCTGGCGCGGGTGTCGGATGTGGAAGCCGAGATTTTACGGCAGATCGTGCAGCAGCAGCAGCCTCTCTCGTTAAACGAACTGATGACTGCCCTACCTGACTCCTCTCCTCAAGACCTGATTCAGGCGCTGCAGTCGCTCAAGCAGCGATCGCTGTTAGAAACCTCGGAAGGCCGCTTCAATTTGCCCCCGGCAGTGCTGAGCGTTGTGGCTGAAGAAATGGAGGCTTGAGAACGGGCGATCGCAAAACTGTGGCTTACTACTGCATTAATCCTAAGTGCCAACAGCGCCAAAATCGAGAGACTGCCGAAACCTGTGCGGGATGCGGCGCAGCGCTATGGGTGGGCGATCGCTATCGGTTAGTTCGGCCCCTGCGATCGCTCCAGGAACCGGGGAATGCCGAGATCTTTGAGGTTGAGGACTTGCTATGCCAGCTGCCTAGCCAGGAGTCGCCCGCAGCGCCAAACCGCAAAGTGCTCAAAGTTTCTAAGAAAAATAATTCCGTAGCGGTGGGCTTACTACAGCAGGAAGCTGAGGTGCTGAAAACCCTGAGTCATCCTGGTTTACCCCGCATTCAGCCTGGGGATGGCTATTTTGTGTTCTCGCTGCCTCAGCGCAAAAAGCCGCTGCACTGCCTGGTGATGGAAAAGGTGCCGGGAGAAAATTTGAAAACGCTGGTTGAAAGAGAGGGGAGCATCAGCCCTGAGCAGGCTTGGTCTTGGCTACTCCAGCTCCTCGACATTCTCAATCATCTGCATCAGCACCGCTATCTCCACCGGGATATTAAGCCTTCTAACATCATGCTGCGACCGGATGGACAACTGGTGCTGATTGATTTTGGCGCGGTGCATGAGGTTTCCTATACGGTGATTGAGCGGCTGATGGGCAAAGACGTCACGGGGCTGGGCATTTTTTCACCGGGCTACACCGCGCCGGAACAGGTGACAGGCCGTACGGTGCCCCAGTCTGACCTGTACGCTCTCGGCCGGACGCTAGTATTTCTGCTGACTCAGGCGCATCCGCTAGATCTGGAGGTGAGCGAAAAAAACGGGGGGCTGCTGTGGCGATCGCTGGCCCCGCAAGTGCCTAAACCGCTGGCGGACTGGCTCGACTACCTGATGGAACCGCTATTCTGGCAGCGTCCTCCCAATGCGGCGTTTGTGCTGGAGCAACTGAAGGGGGGACTGGTGGCTCCGCCCGTGAAGCGATCGCCCCCGCCCAGTCCCCTCTGGATTAAGCTGCTGAATCTGGGTTTGTTTACAGTACTGCTGGTGACGATCCTGTTCTGGTGGCAAGGTCATCGTGAGGCGCAGCAGCACAGTGTGCCCGAAGGCATTATTCAGCT
>JAAHIC010001045.1 GCA_010671965.1 Leptolyngbya sp. SIO4C5 | reverse complement strand
AATAGATAGTTTCTGTCTGTGCGCCGATGCGCAGCGATAGGGTGACGCTGACTCGCTCACAAATCTGGGGGGCTTGCTGAGTGACGGTGTGCAGCAGCCAGGTGGCCGCCTGAATTGTGAGCAGATTGCCGCTGGCGATCGCGTCTGTTGTGGCTCTAGCGGGCGCAGTAAAATCCTCAGCCTGCAGCTCTAAACCATTGACCTGCCCTTCTCCTAAGTCAATTTCAGCTAAGGGCTGGTGCTCCGGCGTCACCTGCTCAACAATCAGCTTTTCCCGGCGTACCGGTACTTCCACCATGCGAGTCTCAATCACCTTACGTACAACCACCTCGCCTACCTTGCGGCGATCGCGATTGACCTTGAGCCGCTCTTGCAGCAGCCTGACCGAGGTTTCAGGGGCGCGGGCTTCAGCTATGCCTTCTGCTGGCGCAGCGGGGTGGGGGCTAGGATGTGGCGCAGCGAGGGGGGCTGTATTTAGCATCTCAGGATTGTGCGAGCCGTCGTCATTGAGGATAGGTTTATGAGATTTCATGCTGAATGATCAATTAAAAAATCGCGCTAGCAGTCGGATGAAGCGGTAGGCAATCAGGCAGCCACAAAATCTGCCTGAGATGACGCCATCGCTCCACCCGACCCGCTAACCTAATCTGTTAGGCTTTGTTCGGCTAAATCGCTTTAATCCTTAGCGGCGATCGATTTTAGGATTGCCATCGGTCTTCACGTCTAGCTCTTCGCGGCGTACGGTTTCTTTAGCCCGCACTTCGTCGCGGTCTACTTCCTTGCGGACATTGACTTCTTCACGGACGAAGGGCTGCTTTTCAATATTGGCCTCTTCTTCGTAGACTTCCATCCGCGCCACTTCCCCAGCCTTAAAGTTGGGGTCAGCCGCACCGCTGACGGGACGGGCTGTATCTGCAGAATGGCGCTCAATGACGACGCGCTCTTTCTCAACTGGCACGGAGGCTTCAGCCGATTCGGTTTCAACCCGCTTACCGACTTGAACTGCACCGGCTCTTTCGCGGTGCTTCTGAGTCACTAGCCGCTCTTCATAGAGTCTGAGCTGCTTGTGGTTATCTTCCTGGCTGAGGCCGTAGTAGGTAGGTTCGCGGTCATAGTCGTAGTCTGTGACTGTCCGATCTGTAGACTGAGCTACCATCTCTCTAGAAGCCTCAGACTCTGAAAGTCCTCGCTCTGCTGGCGCTACGGTGCGATCGCCCGTGTAGTATTCACCATCAGTCGCGTAGGTTTGACCCATAAATTGTCGCTTAGCCCGCCGCTGAGCTTGGGGGCGATAGCCAGCCCGAATCTGCTCTTCGTGAACCTCATCCACCACCTGATCGTGATGATATTCCGGTAAATCCTCTACCTGCTGACGGCTCAGCCCATCTACATAGATGCGTTTCTGGTCGTAGTCGAAGTGAGCAAGTCCGATTGGCAGCAAAACATTCTTGCCGAAAACCCAAAATCCCGTATCCACTACAACGTAGCGAAAACGTCCACTTTGATCGACTAAAAAGTTCTTAACTGAACCAATCTGATCGTCATTTTCGGTTTACACCGAAAATGA
>JAAHIC010001044.1 GCA_010671965.1 Leptolyngbya sp. SIO4C5 | reverse complement strand
TGCCGTATTGACGGTGCTGGCGCTGATGGTGATTGTGCGACCGCTGAATATTGCTCTGTGTACCTGGAATAGCGGCCTCAATCTGCGGCAAAAAGTCTTTTTAAGCTGGGTCGCTCCGCGCGGTATCGTGTCTGCTTCGGTGGCTTCTCTATTTGCCATTCTGCTGACCGAACGGGGTATCAACGGCGGCGATGCGATCAAAGCGCTGGTGTTTCTCACTATCTTGATGACGGTGCTGGTGCAGGGGGTAACGGCGGGCTGGTTTGCCCGGCTGCTGCGCATTACCTCTACCCAGGCCCAGGGAGCAGTGCTGGTGGGCTGCAACTCCCTTAGCCTGCTGGTGGCCCGGCTTTTCCGCGACTATGGCGAATCGGTGGTTTTAATTGACACCGATATTGAAGCCTGTGAGCGGGCCAGACAGGCAGGCTTTACGGTCTTTAGCAGCAGTGCTCTCGATGCCGATGTGCTAGAAGAAGCGGGATTAGACTCGGCTGGCACCTTTGCGGCGATGACCAACAATGGCGAAGTCAACGCGGTAGTGGCGCTGCGGGCCATGGAAGAGTTCCAGCCGCCGCGCGTGATGGCAGTTTTTCCTAGCATCAACAAGGCGCAGGAGGACAATGGAGCCACCGCTAAAATCAAGCACGCTCTAGTATCTGAACTGCCGATTAAAGCCTGGAACACCTATCTCAAAGACGGGGCGGTCAAGCTGGGAGAAACGCTGCTGCGGCAGGAAGGCTTTCTGTTTCAGCAGGCCCATCTCAAGGCACTGGTGCGCAGCGGTGAGCTGGTGCCGCTGCTAATTATCCGGGAGGAGAAGCTGCGGCTGGTGGCGGCTAGTGATGACTGGCAGCCGGGCGATCGCATTATCTATCTGCTTCACGATCCCAAACCCAAATTGCTTAAGCGCCTTTCTGGCGGCATCAGTCAGGAATTGACCATTGAGCGCCTGCCGGCAGTAGAAGAGGTGCCTATGCCCCAGCCAACTGTGGAACCACCGCCGCCGCCGCCACCGGGAGAATCTGCCGAGACTGCTAGCAACAATGGCACGGGCCGTCAGCCCGCTACTAAACCCCAGCCAGAATCAGCCCCAGGCTCAATCTAAGCCACCTCGGCCATACTCATGCGGCTGAGGAAAGCGCGTAGGCGCTCGCTTTGAGGATGACTCAGCACCTCGCGGGCATTGCCCTCTTCTTCCACTTGGCCTTTATTGAGAAACAGCACCCGGTTGGCGACCCCTTTAGCAAACTGCATTTCGTGGGTGACGACTACCATCGTCATCCCTTCTTCAGCAAGCTGCTTCATCACCAGCAGCACTTCCCCCACCAGCTCTGGATCAAGGGCGCTGGTGGGTTCATCGAACAGCATAACTTCTGGCTGCATACAAAGCGAACGGGCGATCGCCACCCGCTGCTTTTGCCCCCCCGAAAGCTGATCAGGATAGGCGCTGGCTTTTTCAGACAGCCCCACTTTGTCTAAGTAAAATTCGGCGGTTTGGCGGCTTTCCTTTTTAGACTTGCCCAGCACTTTGCGCGGCGCTAAAGAAAGGTTATCCACTACGCTCATGTGC
>JAAHIC010001043.1 GCA_010671965.1 Leptolyngbya sp. SIO4C5 | reverse complement strand
TCGATTGAGTAGTAGGTGGGCACTGCCCACCCTACTGCTCAATCGGCCTTTTGTAGTGGCGCGACACGCTTAAAATAGTACAAATTATCAACAGGCTCAAACCCTTGAATTCGGTGCGTTACGCTACGCTAACAGCACACTACTTAATGCACTATTTTAGCTGTGTCGCGCCAGTAGGTTCGGTTAGCGCTATCGCTAACCCAACAAAACCCTTGCCGCTGTTGGGTTTCGCTTCGCTCAACCCGACCTACAATCACTCACAAAATTAAAGCTGACAGACCAGTAGGGTGGGCAGTGCCCACCCTACTCAATTGGCCTAATCGCGGTTGACAGCAATCAGCAGCCGCAGAATGAAGATAAACAGGTTGATGTAGGTCAAATACATCGACAGAGCTGCCGGTAAATACTGCTCGTCCTTATAGGTACGCGGCAGAATATAGAAGTCAACAACCGCAGCGCCAACAAACAGCAGCACCCCAATGGCCGAAATAGCAATCTCTAGAAACTGAGGCGTTTGGCCACCGAATATAGCAAAGAGAAACTGTCCTACCAGCACAACGATCAGGGCAATCATGCCTAACCCGACCGTTTTGGTTAAGGCAATGCCGTCTTCATCAGAAAGGTTAGAGCCAATCTGCCGAGCCGCAATAAAGGTAACGCCACAGCCCAAAGCGGCAAACCCAATGCCGGTCATGCCGACCCCAGAAGTACTAAGGGCCACATAAACTAGACCGCTCAGGGTATAGCCTGAGAGCAAACTGTAGGTCGCTAGCAGCGGCAGAGCAGTTGAATTGTTGCCCTTTTCAGCTACGCCTCGCGCTACAAAGAACAAAACCAGTTCAGCAACCAGCGCCACCCAGAAGGTAGGCATAAATATACCAGGGTTAGTTGCAAGTACCTGGATGCCACCAAAGGTGCCTAAGGCTGTCAGAATTAGCCCACCCCCGACATAGGGCAGGGCATTAGCAACGACGTTCGGCCCTACGAGAGAACGCCCATTGGCTTGCCGAAAGGCTTCCCGTAGATTGCTTGTGTTACTCATATAAATCTTCCTCAGTTTGACTAAATGGTTTGTTCAAGCAGTTTATGAGTTCTATCTTTTGATTTTATCGAAAACAAACGGCTTGAATCTAGCCGCAGATACCGAATGAAGCTATTCGGTCACTTGCAGCTTTTAATTCAGCCGCATCACTACAACGCCTTTAGCAAGTTTCCGGAAAGATTAGGCTCAGTAATTCTGCGGATTCATGGGGCTGTGAGCAACCGCAGTACCGTAGAACAACGATGGTTTTGGTATCGTCCCCTACCCAAAATGGAAGCAACAAACGATGAACTCGCTCGCTAAACAAGGTACTCCGCAGATATGACTAGTCAAACTGCCTCTCTCCGCTCCCGTGGCATGGAACTGCTGGTTGCTTACAAGCAAAATCCCTCTATCCCAATGCGCAACCAGTTAGTGAAGCTCAACACTGGCCTAGTCCGCAAAATTGCTCATCGGGTCAGCCATCAGTGTTCTGAACCCTACGAAGATCTGGAGCAGATTGGCTAGCGCGGATAAGACCGAGATAGCCAATCTGCTA
>JAAHIC010001042.1 GCA_010671965.1 Leptolyngbya sp. SIO4C5 | reverse complement strand
TCAGAGGAACTATTTCGGATCTACGGGTTTGATCCAAAGCAGCCTACGCCTACCCTCGCGCAACTGCTGCAACATCATCCTGAAGAGGATCGCCAACGGCTGCGACAGGCACTAGGGCAGCTGATGGCAAACTGCACTGCCTACAGTCTTGACGTAGCCTACCGCCAACCTGATGGACAGCTCCGGTATCTCAGCGTGATTGGCCGGGCGCTTTGTGATGAAAATGACCAGGTGATACGGCTGTACGGCACCGTGGTCGATATCACCGAGCGCAAGCAAATTGAAAAAACGCTGATTCAGCAAAACCATGTCCTAGAAGAAGCGATCGCTATTGCCCAAGCCGCCGACTCAGCCAATGAAGCCAAAAGCGAATTTCTCGCCAACATGAGCCACGAAATCCGTACCCCCATGAACGCCATTCTGGGCTACAGTCAGCTTTTGGGTCGGACCCAGCTAAGCCAACAGCAGCAGAACTTTTTAGAAAAAATTGCAGCTAATAACCAAAAGCTCCTGTCTTTAATCGACGATATTCTCGACTTGTCCAAGCTGGAGGCCCGCCAAATTGAGCTAGATGTTCAACCCTTCTTCCTCGATGTTGTCATGCAAAATCTAGCGGCCTCTTTTGAACATCAGGCCGCTGCCAAAGGGCTATCTTTCAGCTTAGAGCGATCGCCCGATCTACCCGATACTCTCATTGGTGACGACTTTCGCCTGCAGCAGGTTCTCAACAATCTAGTTAGCAATGCCATCAAATTTACTCAGGTCGGTCAGATTAGGGTGTCAGCTGACTATGCCGTTTCAGCGCTAGCCAGTCAGCTATCAAGTCCCGACACGATCTATCTGCGCTTTGAAGTGCAGGATACAGGCATTGGCATTAAATCCGAAGACCGGGAGCGGCTATTTCAGCCCTTTATTCAGGCAGATACTTCAACAACCCGGCAATATGGCGGCACGGGACTAGGGCTAACAATCTGTCGGCGGCTGGTGGAACTGATGGACGGTGAGATTGGGGTTGAGAGTACTCTAGGAGAGGGAACTACGTTTTGGTTTGCGGTACCTTTCCAGGTTCCCACAGGAACTTCTAGCTCGACCTTGGAACTTGAAAAAACAGCGACGGCGGCAAACAGTCCTCTGCAGCAGCGCCGCATCTTGGTTGTAGAAGACTACCCAGACAACCGCGAGTTTTTGCTGATTATGCTGGAGGAACTGGGCTGTCAGACAGACTGGGTGGACAACGGCCAAGACGCACTCGATCGCCTAGCCGCGCAAACCTATGACATTGTCCTGATGGACTGCCAGCTCCCAGAGATAGACGGCTACGAAACCACTCGTAGGCTGCGCCAGCGAGAAGCCGATTCGCAGCACACGATTGTGATTGGCCTGACGGCTCACGCGATGGTGGGCGATCGCGAAAAGTGCTTGCAGGCGGGCATGGATGACTACATGCGCAAGCCAGTCGATATGAGCAGCTATTTACGCTGCTGGAAAAATGGTCTGGCTAAGAAAATTCAGGTTTTTGCCTGTATCGTACTACAAAAAATACTTTGTAGTACGATACAGGCAAAAACCTGAATTTTCTT
>JAAHIC010001041.1 GCA_010671965.1 Leptolyngbya sp. SIO4C5 | reverse complement strand
ACTAAACCTTAACTTTCAGCTAATCTCTAAACTATTCCATCGAATTTTTAGCAAAATCCGAACCTTTTTGGGAATTACCCGGTATTTTTAGCGGGGTAATAACATCTCTGTGAAGTTTTGGCTGGCTGTTGTGGCGTTTCGTCTGATGCGCAGAAGTTCCCTGAGGGGCGGTGAGATGACGCTAATATGGGCAAATAGAGTTTAACGAGAACTGCTGTGTCTATTAAACGAAATCGCTGGCTGATTGTAAGCGTCCTGGTGGTGGCGGTAGCGGCTTTTTTAGCCCTGTCACTGCTGCCTATTTTTAGCGCCACAACGGGACGGCGGCAGGCGGATAGCTCAACTGCCCAGTCTGCTGACGCGATCGCAGCGCAGCGAGAAGAACTTGAAACTCGTGCTAAGGGCTATGAGCTGGTTTTGCAGCGAGAGCCGGACAATCAGACCGCGCTGCGGGGTCTGGTAGAAGCGCGGATTCAGCTTCAGGATGTAGAGGGCGTGGTTGAGCCGCTAGAAAAGCTAGCTGAACTCAATCCTGACGTTCCAGACTATCAGGTCTTGCTGGGGCAAACTAAGCAGCGAATTGGTGACTTAGAGGGAGCAGCCCAGGCTTACCGGGCAGTGCTGTCTTCATCTCCCGGCAATATGAATGCGCTGCAGGGTCTGGTGGCTCTATTAATCCAGCAGGAGCGCCCGCAAGCGGCAATTGGTCTACTGCAAGACACGCTGAAAACGGCTGAACAGGCTAACCAGGTACAGGCAGGCTCGGTGGATACGACTTCAGTGCAGCTACTGCTAGGGCAGGTCTACGCTGAGGCCGATCGCCTAGACGAGGCGATCGCCATTTATGACAAAGCGATTGAGCAAGACGCCCAAGATTTTCGCCCGCTCTTGGCGAAAGCTTTAGTGCTACAGGAGCAGGGAAAGGAAGACGAGGCTAAGCCGCTGTTTGACAATGCCACAGCTCTAGCCCCCGATCAGTTCAAAGACCAGATTCAACAGCTAGCCCAGGGCCAGACGCCCACGCCGGGAACCGCGCCTGCAGCCCCTACAACTGAGGAAGAGGCGGCTCCTAGAGAGGAAGCTGAAGTAGGAGAGTAGGTTTTAGATCGCTATTGGATTGCGGTAGAGACTATGACGGAAACTGTGTCAGGCGATCGCTCTGCTGTTCCCCCGCCGGAACAGGTCCAGCAGGCGATCGCAACGCTGAAAGCCGAACTGCCCACCCTGTTTGAGCGCGACCTTTCCTACGACATCTACACGCAGGATATTTTCTTTCGAGATCCGGTCAACAAGTTTAAGGGCAAGTTTAACTACCGCATCATCTTTTGGACACTGCGGTTTCACGGCGGTTTGTTCTTCACCGACCTGCACTTTGACGTTCACGATGTCAGACAGGCCGCATCTCACCTAATTCAGGTGGACTGGACGGTGCGGGGAACGCTGCGACTGCCTTGGCGATCGCGCATTTTTTTCAACGGTCAGTCTAACTACAGGCTCAGAGATAGCGGCCTGTCTGACATCGTGAACGTCAAAGTGCAGGTCGGTGAAGAACAAACCGCCGTGAAACCGCAGTGCCGAGCA
>JAAHIC010001040.1 GCA_010671965.1 Leptolyngbya sp. SIO4C5 | reverse complement strand
ATAAGCTTCCTCAAAGACCGGCTCGTAAATATCAAAGCTGGTAGGAATTAGGCTGTAGAGCGGCTCCGCCTGGCCCTGAAACACCCGCTGGTTAATCAGCTCCCGGTCAATCATCGCCGCTACGGCCTGCCGCACTCTCACGTCGTCAAACGGCTCAATCTTCTGGTTCAGGGTCAGGAAATTGGTAACGGTCGTCCCCGCTTCAATGACCGTCCAGTCGTTGCTATCAGCTTCGCGCTCTAGGCTGGCAATTTGGTCGGGGTCGAGAGTTTGATAAGCCACGTCAACGCTGCCTGTGCGAAAGGTGTTATACAGGTTGGCGGCGCTGGTGAAAATTTGAATATCCACGCCTTCGTTACTGGGGGCTTCTCCCCAGTAGTCCTGATTCACGTCTAGCTTGATGGCATCGGGACTAAAGGAGGCCAGCTTGTAGGGGCCAGAACCGATGAAGGTATCAGGCTGAAAGCTACCGGCAGCAATTTCATAAGTATCTGGGGGAACTGGGGTAACGCCCCAGAAGGTGAGCAGGGCGGTAAAGGCGGCGAAGGGTTCTTGCAGCGTCATGGTTAGCTCGTAGTCGCCAGTGGCCTCCACGGCGGCAATCTTGTCTGCCAGCAAAAAGGCTGGACGTCCGCCATTCTCCATGAATCGCTCAATGGAAAAGGCCATGACTTCGGCATTGAAGGGGGTGCCATCGTGCAGCACCACGTCTTCCCGTAGGGGAATGGTGTAGGTGAGACCATCTTCGCTGATTTCGGGCATCTCGGTGGCCAGCTGCGGCACCAGATCAGTTGTCCCCGGTTCATAGGTGTAGAGGCGATCGCCCAGATTGTAGAGCAAAATGCCGGGAAAAATTTCGTAGGCATCTGCCGGATCGAGGGTTCTTGCCTGCAGGGTAGTACCGACACTGACCCGCCCGCCAGCGGCACTCTCGGCTGGGGCGCTGTCGCTGCGCTGGGGTTCTGGGCTGCAGGCTACAATCAGCCAGAGGCCAAAACTAAACAGGGCGGTCGCCTGCAGGGCCGTTCGCCGCGATCGCGAAAACCGAGTCCGCCATTTCTTTCGTAAAGTCGTTATCGCCCGCAGCATAGTTATCTCCCCAAAACAGAACCAATCCCCGCCTAATTTCAAAAAAGGGATCCTGCTAGTTTTACCACTGCCGCTGACTTTGTTCAATTCCCTTAGCTGCCAGCAGACACAGATTCAGCAGCGGTGGCCTCCTCTGGTTGGGCCCGAAATTTTTGGCTCAGGGTTTCGGTGATGAAGTGGCAGAGTAGCCCCAGCGGCCCGGCAAAGAAGCACAGCAGCAGCGAGTGGCGAAACCAAATGTTTAGCTCCAGCGATCGCTGATAGACCCAGCGGCCTACAAACAAGTCCATCACTAAAAAATGCACCCAGCCTGTCGCTGTTACCTTGTCCTGAGCAAAAAGCTGGGCCAGGTCTGCCAGCTTGAGCTGTGGATCAGAGAAGGTTTCGATGGTTTGCGGATCAAGGCTGGCGACAAACAGATAGAGATACACCAGCGCCAGGGCGACAAAGGGTAAATACGATGACAGGATGCGCTGGAACATGACCCAGCGA
>JAAHIC010000104.1 GCA_010671965.1 Leptolyngbya sp. SIO4C5 | reverse complement strand
CGCCGATACGCCAGTCAGCTATCCCGATGGTTACGAATCCTATTCACCTCGGAACTATGACGGCTCCTTCATGGGCAGCATTTCTCTGCGCAAGGCCCTGGAGCTTTCCCGCAACGTCCCGGCGATTGCGCTTTCAGGGGCATAGCGACCGGACGCAAAAGCAGCGTAGTAAACAAAGGGCTTGAAAGCAGATCCAGGCTGGCGCTGAGCCTGTACGGCCCGGTTGAACTGGCTATCTTGGTAGTCAACGCCGCCCACCAACGCTTTAACAAAGTGCGTACGCGGATCGACCGCCACCAAAGCTATCTGATCGGCGTAGAGTCCCCGCCCCCTCAGAACAGAATAGTTGCGCTTGACAGTCTCTTCAGCAATGCGCTGGAAGTTGAGATTGATGGTGGTTTGAACCCGCATCCCCCCTTTGAGAATAGCCTCTTGTCCAAACTGATCGGTCAGCTCCTGCACTACTGCCTCTGTGATCCAGGGAGACTGGCTAGAGCGGAATGAAGTAATTTCACCAATCAGCAGCGGCTGGGCTTTAGCCGCTGCTTCTTCATCAGAGGTAATCCACTGAAGCTGTCGCATCCGGCTCAGCACTAGGGCTTGGCGGCGCTTGGCCTCCTGATAGTCAACAAAAGGACTAAACTCCTCCGGAGCCTGAATTAGACCCGCCATCATGGCTGATTCTGCCAGGGTCAGCTCCGTCGCTGACTTATTAAAGTAGCTTTGGGCCGCAGTTTCTACGCCATAGGTGTTATGTCCCCAATACACCTGATTGAGGTACATTTCTAAAATCTGGTTTTTATCAAAAATCTGCTCTAGTCGCAGAGCCAAAACGGCCTCGGCTAGCTTTCGGCTGACGGTGCGATCGGGGCTGAGAAACAGGTTCTTCACCAACTGCATGGTGATAGTCGATCCCCCTTCCACTGTGGCTCCCGCCTGCATGTTGGCAAGCAGGGCGCGGGCCACGCTGCTGGGGTTAATACCTTTGTGGGTGTAGAAGTAGCTGTCCTCAATAGCTAAGACCGCTCGTTTCAGGTCGGGTGAAATATCGTTGAGGTCCACCACCTCGCGGTTAGCTTCGTCGTGCAGACTGTCGAGCAGGGTGCCGTTGATGTCGTAGATATAGCTGGTTTCGGTGGGCAGGTAGTTGCGCAGAATTCGCACATCTGGCAGGTTGCGAAAGCTAACGGCTAAACCGACTAAACCGCCCGCCACGATAGCACTGGTGAGCATGGTAGCCCCCAAAATGCTGGCAGTCGCAACTTGGCCTACGTCTTGCACAAACTTGAGAACGTCTAATGTAGACTGACGTCGAGCCGGTCGCGATCGCGTTTGGCGGACAGTATTCGTTGACACTGTTTTTTTACTTCCCTTAGCAACAGGTTTGAAAAATTCTTGGATTCTGAAAATTATAAAGGGCTAATTGAGGAGTGACATCTTACCCGTCTGCAAAATCTGCAAAATTTGCGATTGGCCTTCAGGATAAAGCAAGCAGACCATTCCTGCCATAGAATAGCTAAGGTTTTGTTACGCTATTCAGCGGTAGCTCTGCTTGATCGGGAGAATCATTGAAAATTATGGCGGTTAACGGTTCTGTGCAGTCCCCGCAGTTTGGCACAATCCCAGAGGAGTTTCAATGGATCTACCGGGGCGTGAGTGAGGTTTTTCCTCAGCAGACAGACAGCCAGGATCCCAATCAAAATCTGATGCAGCGGCTATTGCAGAGCGATCGCCCGCTGCGGGTTAAATTGGGCATTGATCCCACCGGCGCCGAGATTCATGTTGGCCACAGCATTCCGGTGCGTAAGCTGAGAGCCTTCCAGGATGCGGGCCATACGGCAGTGCTGATCATTGGCGACTTTACCGCTCGGATTGGCGATCCAGAGGGCAAATCAGAAGTGCGCAAGCAGCTAACCGAGGCTGAGGTCAGAGCTAACGCCGAAACCTACCTGGAGCAGGTGAGGCCCATTTTAGACTTCGATACGCCGGGGCGTTTGGAGGTGCGCTACAACTCTGAATGGCTGGCAGCGCTCGACCTCGCCAAGATCCTAGAGCTACTGGCGACGATGACGGTAGGGCAAATGCTAGCCAAAGAAGGCTTTGCCCAGCGCTACGGCCAGGAAACGCCGATCTATCTGCACGAGTTTATGTACCCGCTGATGCAGGGCTACGATTCAGTGGCGGTGCAGTCAGATGTGGAGCTAGGCGGCACTGACCAAAAGTTTAATATTGCCGTGGGCCGCGATCTACAGCGTCATTTCGGCCTCAAGCCCCAGTTTGGCATGTTGCTGCCGCTGCTGCTGGGCACAGACGGTACCCAGAAGATGTCTAAATCTTTGGGTAACTATGTGGGCCTGCAGGAAGATGCCCTGTCGATGTACTCCAAGCTGGAAAAAATACCCGACAATTTAATTGAGTCCTACTTTGAGCTGCTGACTGACCTGCCGCTGGCGCATCTGCCAGAAAATCCCCGCGATCGCCAAAAATCCCTAGCCCTGGAAATAACCGGCCAATACCGGGGCTCAGCCGCAGCCCAGCAGGCCCAGCAGGATGCCCTCACCCTGACTCAGGGACAGACAAACAGCGCTGAAAACGTGCCGGAGTTTTCCTTGGGCGAAGTTGCCTTTCCGGCCAAGATCTTTTATATCGTCGGCGCTAGTGGTCTGTGCAAATCCAGCAGTGAAGCCCGCCGCCAGATTCATGGCGGGGCGGTGAAGCTGGAGGGCGAGCGGGTTGAGGATCCGAACTTGACCTTTGAATCTCCTGAGGCTTTGGCCGGAAAAGTCTTACAGATGGGCAAAAAGAAGTTTGTACGCCTAGTAAAATGATGTCTCCTGCTGAGCGAATTATTGTGCCGCTGGATGTGGCTAGCGAAAAAGAAGCGATCGCCCTAGTGCAGCAGCTCCCAGCCGTTAGCTTCTGGAAGGTGGGTTTGGAACTGTTTGTCAGCAGCGGCCCCGGTGTCTTGTCCTATCTTAAAGACCAGGGAAAGCGTATCTTTTTGGACTTAAAGTTTCACGACATCCCCAACACGATGGCTGGTGCTTGCCGGGCTGCTACTGCCTACGGCGTCGATTTGATGACGGTACATGCCCCGGCTGGCCGGACAGCCCTACAGCAGGCGCAGCAGGCGGCTGTGGCGGGTGCTGCCGCCTGCGGATATCCGCCTCCAAACTTAATCGCCGTGACGGTGCTTACTAGCCTAGATGCGCGATCGCTGGCCTTTGAGCTCAAGATTCCTTTGGAGCTGTCTGACTATGCTTTGCAAATGGCGCTGCTAGCCCAGGAAAGCAGTCTTGCCGGAATCGTTTGCTCTCCTCACGAGGCAGATCTGCTTAGACGTACCTGCGGGGACGACTTTTTGCTGGTATGTCCGGGGGTGCGACCCGACTGGGCCGCTAAAGGCGATCAGCGCCGGGTGATGACCCCTGCTCAGGCGATCGCAGCGGGGGCTAGCTACCTAGTCATTGGCCGACCGATTACAGCCGCAGATGACTCCTGCGCTGCGTTTGAGCGCATTTGTCAGGAGTTAGCGATCTAGATGTCAGGCGCGCGCTTCAAGAGATTGGCGCTAGCGGGTGCGATCGCCAGCACGCATCTGCTGCTTAGCTGGGCTGCTCCCGCTGTAGCAGATGAAGCAGTCTCAACCCCGCTGCGGCCTCAGGTAGCCTGTCCTGCTCAGTTAGAAACCGTGGTCGCGGGGCTGCTGCGGGACTTACCCAGCTACAGCAACCGGGTGATTCAGCGTAGCTCTGGCCCTTTCCGCGAAATTCAGCGACCGACAACGGTTTTAATCACTAGCCAGCCAGAGTTTCAGCCGCTAGATCTCGATCGCTGGACTTATACCTTTGACGCTGATACTGAGGATCTGGTTTATCAAATCTTCTTCACGACTTTAGAGCGCCAATACGTCGATCTAAGGGCCGTCGAGCTGCAGCACTACCACTGGCTATTTCTCACCCGCAGCCACGCAGAAGGCAACGACTGGCGGCTGGCCTTCATGCTTTCGCGGCAGGGAGATTATCCCAATTTAGGCCGCGTGCTGACGCCGCCAATTGACAGCACCTATGGGGCCATTGGCCGCGCCGTCCAGCTTTGGCTCAGGGACTGTCGAGCCCAGGCGATTAAGCCGATTGAAACTGAATCAGCTTTTTAGTCTAGACATTGAGCAAATCAGAAATCTGCAGATATTGCTGCCCCTATTTGAGTTAAAAGCGATATTTCTATCAAAATAGATAGGAGACTCTGTATTGCTCATTTAGATTAGGCTGCCTGTCTGTGACTTCAACCGCTAGCCGTCCGGCTGACCCGAACAAAGCGATCGCGCCTGCCTCTGCTACTGAAACTATCGTGCTCGATGTCAGCGGCATGAAATGTGCTGGCTGCGTGCGCGTGGTAGAACAAAAGCTGCTGCAGTGTGAAGGCGTGATCTCAGCCACCGTAAACTTAGTCACTGAGGTAGCCGCGGTTGACTGCCAGGCTGGGCAAGCTGATCCGCAGACGATAGCCCGGCAGATTACCGAGGCCGGATTTCCCAGCCAGCCGCGCGGTGACGATAGCGCCATTGCCGAATCCGACCGGGCTCAAGCATGGGCCGCCCGTAAGCAGCAGGAAAATCGGCAGCAGCTTCAGCAGCTCGCGATCGCCGGTGTCCTGCTCGCCCTGTCCACGCTGGGACATCTGAGACACTTTGATGTCGTGATTCCGGTGCTGAGCCATATCTGGTTTCATGCCGGATTGGCGACGCTGGCCCTAGCTCTACCGGGGCGATCGCTGCTGGTTGACGGCTGGCAAGGACTGCGCCACGGCGCTCCTAACATGAATACCCTAGTGGGGCTAGGAACAGTGAGCGCCTATGTCACTAGCCTGATTGCTCTCCTGTGGCCGCAGCTAGGCTGGGAGTGCTTCTTTGACGAGCCGGTCATGCTGCTGAGCTTCATTCTGCTGGGACGAACCCTAGAGCAAAGAGCGCGTTATCGGGCCGCTGATTCGCTGCAGTCATTGATTGCCCTTCAGCCTCAGGTTGCCCGCTTGGTGCCCAATCCAGAGGCGGCTGTAGCCGAGCAGCGAGGTGTAGAAATTCCGGCGGGACAGGTGCAGGCTGGGGACTGGCTGCAGGTGCTACCGGGTGAAAAAATTCCGGTAGACGGCATCTTGGAAACGGGACAAACCACCATAGATGAGTCAATGCTGACTGGCGAATCGCTGCCAGTGTTGAAGCAGCCGGGCGACAAAGCAATCGCGGGCACCCTCAACCAGACCGGGGCCATTGTCTTGCAGGTGAGCGAAACCGGGCAAAACACGGTGCTAGCCCGCATGATTGACCTGGTGGAAACGGCCCAGACCCGCAAAGCGCCGATTCAAGGGCTGGCTGATGTCATTTCTGGCTACTTTACCTACGGCGTCCTGACCCTCGCAACGCTGACCTTTCTGTTCTGGTACTTCATTGGGCTACCGCTCTGGCCGGAGGTGATGCCAGCCGTGCTGGGCCAAGCCCATATGGGGCACGCCGCAATGGGCGAGCCTTCAGCGCTGCTGATTAGCCTCAAGCTGGCGATCGCGGTGCTGGTCGTTGCCTGTCCCTGTGCTCTGGGCCTCGCGACGCCGACGGCTATTCTGGTAGGCTCCGGCATTGGGGCTGAGTGCGGCCTGCTGATTCGCGGCGGCGATGTTTTAGAAAGGGTGCATCGCTTAGATACGCTGGTGTTTGATAAAACCGGAACGCTCACCCAGGGGCAGCCTGACATTACTGACTGCTTGCCATTGCAGCCTAATTTAGATCCTGATGTACTGCTGCAGCTAGCCGCCGCCGTCGAGCAGGGAACGCGGCATCCGCTGGCGATCGCGATTGAACGACAGGCCCAGAAACTAGCGTTAGAGAGCTTAGCCGCCGAGGATTTTCAGACGGCAGCCGGGGCTGGCATTGCGGCCACTGTCACCTGGCAGGGTAAGGCCCAAACCGTTTTAGTCGGCAATGCTGCTTGGCTAGAGCAGCACAGTATTGCGGTAGAGACGGCCCGCGATCGCGCTGCTGCGCTGTTGCAGCAGGGCAAAACGGTGGTCTATGTAGCTGTGGCGGGGCAGCTTGCCGGACTGCTGGCCGCTGCCGATCAGCTCCGCCCGGAAGCCGCCACAACCCTAGCCCAGCTACAGCAGCTCGGCCTGGAAATTCAAATTCTCACTGGCGATCAGCCAGCGGCGGCTGAGGCGATCGCCCAGACTCTAAACATTAGCGCCGACTGCGTGTTAGCCGAGATGACCCCAGCAGGCAAAGTGGAGGCGATCGCCAATCTGCAAGGTCAAGGACGCACCATTGCCATTGTCGGCGATGGCATCAACGACGCCCCCGCTCTGGCGCGAGCTGATGTCGGCATTGCCCTCACCTCTGGCACCGACGCCGCGATGGAGGCAGCAGATATTGTGCTCATGCGCGATCGCCTCAGCGATGTTTTAGAAGCGATTCGCCTCAGCCGCGCCACCTTTAACAAAATTCGTCAGAACCTGGGCTGGGCCTTCACCTACAATCTGGTGGGCATTCCCCTGGCCGCTGGCCTTCTGCTGCCCGCCTACGGCGTCAGTCTTAGCCCAGCCGTGGCAGGCGGACTAATGGCCTTTAGCTCTGTCAGCGTTGTGCTCAATTCGCTGCTGCTGCGCTGGCAGTTTCAGCCGGACTAAAGCAAAATTGAGGCCCGATCGGCTAAGGGCGATCGCTCGCCCCGCTGCAGCAGAATGTGTCCGGCTAGCGGCTCGGACTTGAAGCGCTCAACTACGTAGCTGAGACCGTTGCTGGCCGCATCCACGTAGGGATTGTCAATCTGATTAACATCGCCTGTCAGCACTATCTTGGTGCCTTCCCCGGCCCGCGTCAGAATTGTCTTGACTTCGTGAGGGGTTAGATTCTGGGCCTCGTCTACGATAAAAAACTGCTGGGGCAAAGTGCGCCCACGAATGTAGGTTAGCGGTTCAATCTGCAGCAGCCCCCGCTCAATCAGTTCTTCGTGTCCCCGCCGCCAGTAGCTGGGGCGATCGCTCGTCACTTGCGTACCAAAAATCAGGTCAAAATTGTCGTAGAGGGGCTGCATCCAGGGCGTCAGCTTTTCTCCCACGTCGCCAGGCAAATAGCCCAGATCCTTGCCCATCGGCACAATCGGTCGGGCAATCAGCAGACGGCTGTACAAACCGTCATCGGCTACCTTTTGCAGCCCAGCGGCGATCGCCAGCAGGGTTTTGCCCGTCCCGGCTTTGCCCACCAGCGTCACTAACGGCACGTTGTCATTCAGCAATAGATTGAGGGCAAACTGCTGTTCGCGGTTGCGGGGCTGAATCCGCGACACGCCGACTTTGGGCAGTTTAGCTAGCGGAATCACCTTATGGCTGGTAGGCTCTACCGTTGCCAGGGCTGTATGAGACGGATCTGCTCTGTCAGTCAGCACTACCGCCTGATTGGGGGCCACCGGCTGCGCTAGCTCCGTAACGCCAATTTGCTGCAGTTCATCAATCGCCGCCGCCTCTACTGTCGCCTCGACAATGCCCGTGTAAAAGTCAGAAACGTCAATTTTGTCAGTCGTATAGTCTTCTGCAATCAGCCCCAAGGTGTCGGCCTTAATGCGCAGATTAGTGTCTTTGCTCACCAGCACCACCGGACAGTCACAGTGATGCTTCAGCTCTAGGGCTACGGCTAAAATGGCGTTATCGTCGCTATCGCCTTCCAGTTCCGGCGGCAGCTTCAGCAGCGTTTCCCGGTGACACAGCGCCACCCGCAGCGTTCCGCCCGAATCTAGGGAAATGCCCTGGGTCAAGCTGCCTCGCTTTCTCAGATCGTCCAGCATCCGCGAAGCTTGGCGGGCATTGCGCCCGGTTTCTTCCATTCGCTTTTTGAAGCGATCGAGTTCTTCAATGATGGTGATTGGTAGCACCACATCGTTGTCCTGAAATCCCAACATTGCATCTGGCTCATGCAAAAGAACATTGGTGTCCAGAACGAAGGTTTTTTTCATGCTGACAGCAGACGGGGCGAACGATGAGTAAATTTGTATCCTACAACAGGGAGCGGGCTGGAGGATAGGGGAGATGAGGGAGATAGGAGAGGGGGGGGAGATAGGGGAGATAGGGGAGATAGGGGAGATAGGGGAGGAGACAGCAAGCGCTTCCAAAATGACGGCTGTTCTCGCTCAAGTCGATCAATGCCGTTTGGACTATACGAAAGGCTTATTTTTACAAGTTGGCTTTGCACCACTTGAGGCAATGATACGCGCTTGCATAGTCTACTATGCGCTTGTTGGCGAATTTACGATCGGACACGAAGCGACTAAGCTGAGCGATTATCTGAAATAAGATTGCAACATGCAATTCTTATAAAACCAACCTAAGTCCTATTCGTCCCACAGACCACATTCAAGCTACAGCCAACACGACTAAACAGCCAGCTAACGGTGAAGTTGTGCGGCGGCAGACGACCTCGAACACCCACCGATAACCTCTATACCGTCCGCACCAACGAGGTGTTAGGCGGCTTTAGCGACTGTAGGGTTGATCCAGGCTCAAGCCTGAGATGACTTGGTAGTGCTTTACGTTGAAAGTACAGAGGGTTGCGCTACGCCCAACAGCACAGGCCGCAATCAAGGCATCAATCAAACCAACCTTATGAGACAGATGATAAGCGGTGAAATCAGACAAAGCCCGAGCACAGTCAGTTTCGGTCGGCCAAATGATGGTCAAAGGCGCTACAAGCTGTAAGACTTTCCGCACCTGCTGTTTGTTCTGAGCGTCCTGAATTAATTCCATCACCACAAAGCCTGGGATGCTCGGCAGCGCTGGGACAGAGGCAAACCAAGCCAGTGCTGGCGCATACCCCCGCTGAATGTCGATTATGACATCGGTATCAACCAGGTACATTCGCTACCTAAGCCCGCTCACGATGTTCAGTTTGGTCACGCAACCGGCGGGCGTACTCCTGGCTGTCAGTAATATCAGGCCGAGAGTTGATAACCCCGACGCTTTCCCAGTAGGCAACTAGCTCCACGCCTGTTTTGGGAGGATTTTGCAGAAAAGGGCGAAAGGAGAGAACGCGAAGAATATACTCTGCTAAAGGCAATTTAAGTTGAGAAGCCTCAGCAGAAAGCTCATTCTCTAGCTCTACTGGTAAATCCAAGGAGATAGTCATAACACTCAGCTCTCCTATATCTTGCGTTTAGTAGACAACGCCGTGATTATTCTCGGCACAACTTTGGCAGATACCATCATTATGCATCCAACCACGGGGTTTCCGCTTCCCACATTCCTGGCAAACTTTAAAGTACTGCTCATTATCTAAAATCTCCTGAATTTTGGAATCCAATTCCTGAGATGAGAAGGTTTGCGGGAGTACAGAGGCTACTGTCCAACTAGATACGGGTTCATGAGGATGTGGCCAGGATATACCGCGAACAAGGAGCTGAATTCCATCATTGTCTTTTTGGACTTGTATGAATTCAGAAATAATTTCTTTATCGTTCATGATTTAGAATGCGATTATTAATACTTAGGCTAAACTCATCAGATACTTTTAGGTAACACCTTTGAGATCTCAGAACTCCAGTATGCCAATTTATTTTCGTGGGTAGGAGATTGATTCATCAACTTTTTCCAAGTTCCATTGACAGCGCCACTAGGGTGAGGAAAAATCAAGTGCTGAATGTTGAGATCTAATTTCTTAACGCTATTCGCTGACTCCTTTCCCCAGGGTTGATTCATTGTAGGAAACGAAAAATCTTCTCAACTTGGTTGGCAAGCTCCCGTAGAGCGGCCGTGACCGACTTGAACCCATTCAGTCGGAGCAAATTGATAGTAATCGAACGCAACAGCGA
>JAAHIC010001039.1 GCA_010671965.1 Leptolyngbya sp. SIO4C5 | reverse complement strand
TTGTAATCAGACATAGCAGAAATTATCGTCGAAGAAGCTGGGGTTCAGATGACTCTGACTTATCCGACCGGATTAACGGCTTTTGCTGACGATAACCGAGATGGGCAACTCTCAGTTCAAGAGATCGAAAATCATGCTGATGCACTCCAGACTTTTTTAGACAGTCGCATTCGCCTGCGAGATGGTCGTAATCGGTTAGCAACCATGAACGTGCAACCCCGTAACGAGTTCGCCACCTCCGCAGCGATCGCAGCCCCTAGTACGCATACAACCTTAAGCCTTGCCTATACCTGGACTGAGCCCATTGACAGCTTAAGGATTGACTATGATCTGTTTGTTCCGAATGCCGCCGAAGCGAGTTGTCTAGCCACCATCCTGCATAAAGAAAAACTGATAAACCACGTTTTTACTCCCCAGAAGTCAACTCTGGCTCTGACATCGGCAGGAATAGGGCTGGGAATGCAGGCCTGGTTGCTGCCGCTGGTGGGTGCCTTTGCTTGGGGGGCGGTCCATTCAATGTCTCCGGGTCACGGCAAGACGCTAATCGGCGCTTATTTAGTAGGGGAACGGGCGACGCCCTTACACGCGATTTTCCTGGCGATTACAACAACAGTTACCCATACCTTGGGAGTGATTGCGCTCGGCTTGGTTACCCTATTTGCAGCTCGCTACGTCTTGCCAGAACAGCTTTATCCCTGGCTGAGCCTGATCTCAGGCAGTATGGTGATTGCGGTGGGTCTGCATCTTCTCTGGCAGCGATCGCGTCAAAAATCAGGGGGTGCCAAAGCCCTGCATCAACATTCCCATAGCCATCATTCTCAGCCAGCTCATCATAGGCATTCCCATACTCACGGGCCTGATCATCTTCATGGGCATACTCATTTCCATCAGAGCCATAGTCATGCAGAGCTGCATGCCCATGACGGCCATGTCCACTCTCATTTACCGCTAGGCGATAACGGCAACCCCGTGACTTGGCAAAATTTGCTGATGTTAGGTCTATCGGGTGGACTCATCCCTTGTCCAGCGGCCTTAGTACTCTTACTAGGGGCAATCGCACTGGGCAATCCAGCTTCTGGCTTGATGCTAGTATTTATGTTTAGTTTGGGACTGGCCAGCGTTCTGACGGGAATCGGATTATTGCTGGTCTATGCTAAACAGCTCTTCAAGCGCTTACCCACGCCGGGTAAATCGTTGATGCAGTGGTTACCAACCGCCAGCGCCATAGGAATTACCCTAATTGGATTCGGTATTTTAACCCGGTCAATCTTGCAAATTTTCTAAAGCCTCTTTTGACCCTGATTCCTGCTAAAGACTTACTGCAAATCGTTGCTGGTACAGGGCTTGAAGGGTAAATGATACTAACGAGATACCCGCCGCTGTCAGCAAACGTAAAAACATAGGACATCAGAGAGATTAAGAACCCTGCAACGCCAAGCCATAGGCTTTAGCAGATTGAGAAAGCAGCGCGATCGCTGCCTTACCTTACGACACAAACACCTACGAGCAGTCAGCCCTGGTTAAAACTCTTACCGAGCAGCTAAGTAGCTTCTTTTAGACCCTAATATCCTCGTAGGTGTTTA
>JAAHIC010001038.1 GCA_010671965.1 Leptolyngbya sp. SIO4C5 | reverse complement strand
TACTCGTGAGCTGTTGATGCAACTCGCGGATAGATGACATGCAATCTCCTTTAGACTTAGCAGGCATTTAATCTCAAGCTATCAGTATAGGATTCCTGGGAAGGAAATGGCAGGCCGATACGGCCTCGATGCAGTTTCCTAGAGCAAATAGCTGGATATTGAGACTTAAAGGCGTAGCTTAAATTTGGATCGTTACTTGAATTGGGCCGTTAATAGATTCATAATTCGTATCCATCTAAACATCGCAGTGCGATTATTAGGGATTAGGGTAGAGTCAAATTTAAGTTTTATTACTGTTCCCTGTGTGTATGAGGTTGTAGTATGCGGGCCGTTTGGTTATCTATTGCCTTAATTGCCAATACCGTAGCGCTGACCTTGGGCCTGATTACGCTGCGGTCATCTAAAGCATTAGCGCCCAATGAGCTATCGTCCCATCCGTTTTTAGAGCGTATTCAACAGGCCGATTCGCTAGAGCAGCTCTATCAGATGCGCGATCGCCTAAATGTAGAGCTAGCCGCTTTGCCCAAGCTGCAGCGCTCCCCCGAAACAGGGGCTATGTCTCCCTATGTGGCGATCGCTCAGCTTACCCAGCGAGTCTCACGGCGCATTCACTTAGAAGAAGATGCCGAAGCTGCCTACCGGCGGGCAATTGAGCTGGCAAAACAGGCCATCCAAACGCGGCAGGCTGGAGCGGATACTAGACAGGCACTACAGCAGGAAGAGTTTCTCTGGCAGGCGGCGATGGCCCGGCTTAAGAGCATCCCGGCTGACTCAACCCTGTCTGAGCAGGCAACAGCTAAGGTGCAGGAATATGAGGAAATTGTGCAGTACGTGTCAGCCAAGCTTGACCGGGCTGAGTCTGGATTTTTAAAGGATATTGCTGAGGCCACCGGGCGGCCTCAGGCGCTTCGTATCACCCTCTGTCATGTTGCAGGAGAGTGCCGTGACTACCAGGGGGACTTGCCCCCGGCCAGTCCGGCCAGCTTAATCAAGCTGCCCATTGCGATCGCGCTGATGGACAAAGTGACCCAAGAGAATATTGATCTGAGCACCACGATTTACATTGACCCAGGCAACTTCACCGAAAATGCTGACGGAGCCAAGATCTTTGTCGATCGGGAATATCCGCTGCGGGAAGTGATGGCCCGCATGATCAAGGAAAGCAACAACATTGCCACCAATCAGCTAATTGACTACATCGGGCGGGACAACATTAACCAAACTTTCCGCCAGCGGGGATATGAAACCACCTTTGTAGACTACAAGCTGGTTGGCGACTCTACTTACCCAGCCAACGCTGGCTCGACTCCCAATCGCATGACCTCCAACGAGCTGACAGATATGATGCGCAAAATCTATCTGTTTCAGCATCCTGGCGATGAAGAGATTCTAGACGCGCTGGTGGGTCAGTATGACTGGGAGTTTGGCTATACGGCCATCAATCAACTTAACAGCAAGCGAGTCCACTGGATTGGGGAAAAGCTAGGGCAAAACTCTAAGGTCATTGGCACAGTTGTAGCCTTTAAAGTTGACGATCAGCGCTATGTGATGACCGTCACGATCGATCACAGTGCGCACCAATAGA